>JBBIHT010000064.1:0-8784 GCA_037446845.1 Geothrix sp.
AAGTTCGTGACCCGCAAGGCCCTGGCCCTGGGGCTGCGTCCCATCGTGGTCATCAACAAGGTGGACCGTCCCGGAGCCCGGCCCCATTGGGCCCAGGACCAGGTCTTCGATCTGCTCATCGAGCTGGGCGCCACGGAGGAGCAGTTGGACTTTCCCTGTGTCTTTGCCAGCGCCAAGCAGGGCTACGCCATGCTGGATCCCAACGATGCCAGCGAGAATCTGGAGCCCCTTTTCGACGCCATCGTGAAGCACTGTCCTCATCCCACTGGCGACCCGAAGGCGCCGCTGCAGATGCTGCTCACCCTCATGGAGTGGAGTGATTTCGTGGGGCAGATCGGCATCGGCCGCATCGTGAATGGCCGCATCAAGGTCGGGGAGACCGTGGCCCTCATCAAGCGCGACGGCTCGATCCAGCAGCACAAAATCACCCAGCTCTACGGCTTCGAGGGTCTCAGCCGCATCCAGCAACAGGAGGCCACCGCTGGGGAAATCGTGGCCCTGGCGGGCATCCCGGATATCCGCGTGGGCGAAACCATCGCCGATGTCACCAGCCCCGTGGCGCTGGAGTATGTGGACATTGACGAACCCACCATTTCCATGATGTTCATGGTGAACAATGGCCCCTTCGCCGGGCAGGACGGCAAGCAGGTCCAGAGCCGCAGGATCCGCGAACGGCTCATGAAGGAGCTGCAACACAATGTGGCGCTGCGCGTCGAGGACTCCGCCACGCCCGATGCCTTCAAGGTCAGCGGTCGCGGCGAGCTGCACTTGGCGGTGCTCATCGAAACCATGCGGCGCGAGGGCTTCGAGCTCTGCGTCAGCCGGCCCGAAGTGATCATGCACACGGATCCCGCCACCGGCGAGAAGCTGGAACCCTACGAGGATGTGACCATTGATGTGCCTGAGGCGTACCTGGGCATTTCCATGGAGCACATGGGCAACCGCAAGGGCGAGATGCAGGACATGGGCAATGAGGGCGGCCGCATGCGCCTGCACTTCAAGGTGCCCAGCCGTGGGCTCATCGGGTTCCGCAGCGAATTCATGACGGATACCCGGGGCGAGGGCATCATCCACAGCCTCTTCAGCCACTACGGCCCCTACAAGGGCGAGCTGCCCAGCCGCAAGAACGGCGTGCTCATCAGCATGGAACAGTGCGAGTCCGTGGGCTTCGCGCTCATGAACCTGGAAGACCGGGGCGTCATCTTCATCCACCCCGGCACCAAGTGCTACGAGGGCATGGTCGTGGGCGAGCATGCCCGGGAGAACGACCTGGTGGTGAATGTGGCCAAGGCCAAGAAGCTTTCGAACATGCGTTCCTCCAGCGCCGACGAGGCCACCCGCCTGACGCCACCCCGGGAACACACCCTGGAGCAGGCCCTGGAGTACATCGAGATGGACGAGCTGGTGGAAGTGACCCCCAATTTCATCCGCATGCGCAAGCGGGTGCTGGACACCAACGAGCGCAAGAAAACAGAAAAGCGTTCGGAGGCTTGATCGGAGGAGCAGGCATGGGTCGAGCGGACCGGAGAAACCTTGCGCCGGAGCCGCCGAAGGAGGCGAAGGAGAGCAAGAGAAGCCCTTATGCGGCCGCCTAGCGCCATGTCGCCGGTCTATCACGCCCCGGCCCGTGCCAGCTTCCTTCAGAAGCTTGGCCCAGGTGGGGCGATTTCGCTGGGACTGGCCCTGGTGGTCGGGGCGGCCTTCCTTGGTCTTCCGGTCTGGTTCCGGCTTTGCCAGGTGGTGCGGGCCGTCCGTGGGGATGCTCCCCAGCCAGCCGATGCCATCCTCGTGCTGGGTCGTCGCCTGGTTTCGGATTGGATCACGCCGGTGTTCGAGGCGCGTCTGCGTCTCGCTGAATCCCTGTGGCGCCAGGGGCATGCCCCACGCATGTTCGTGGCGGGGGGCACCACCGGGGACTCCCGGCGCAGCGAAGCGGAAGCTGGCTCGGCCTGGCTGGTGGCCCGGGGCATGCCCGCCAGCGCCATTCTGCTGGAAGACCGAAGCCAGCACACGCTCGAGAACCTTTTCAATGTGCGGTCCCAGATGCGGGAACAGGGCTGGCAGTCGCTGCTCCTGGTCTCGGATCCCTTGCATCTGGCCCGGGCCCGGGCCACGGCGGAGGGATTGAAGCTTCGGGTGTGCTGTATCCCGGCGCGGTCTTGTCCGCCTCGCCGGGGCAGTGCCGCCTGGTGGTGGAGGGCACTGCAGGAGGCCTTCCTGCTGCACTGGTATCACACCGGCCTGGCGTACAGCCGATTGATTCGCAGCGAGCGGCAACTGGAGCGGGTTACCTGAGCGATGATGGAACCATGACTGGCCACCTGATCCTTGTTCCCACGCCCATCGGCAACCTCGGCGATCTGACCGGCCGGGCCCAGGAGGCCCTGGCCATGGCCGACCTGGTGGCCTGCGAGGATACCCGCCGCACCGGCGGGCTGCTGAAGCACCTCGGCCTGGAGAAGCCCCTGCTGCGCTTCGATGACCATGCGGGAGCAGCGGCCTACGAGCGCCTCGCCCTGGAGCTTGGGTCCGGCCGGACGGTGGCCTACTGCAGTGATGCCGGCATGCCGGGCATCAATGACCCTGGCTTCGAGATCGCCCGGGCCGCCCGGGCAGGTGGGGCCCGAGTTACGGTGCTGCCGGGCGCCTCCGCGGTCCTGCTGGCGGTGGTGGCCTCGGGCCTGCCCTGTCACGCCTTCAGTTTCTGGGGTTACCTGCCCAACCGGCGCGAACCCCGGCGCACCATGTTGCTGAAGCTGGGAGCCGAAGAAGAAACGGTGGTGGTCTTCGAGACTCCCCATCGCATCCAGGAGACGCTGCAAGAGCTTGAGGAGCTGCTGCCTGATCGGGAGGTTGCTCTGGGACGGGAGCTGACGAAGCTGCATGAATCCTGGTACCGGGGCAGGCCTGCGGAGGTCCGGGCCCAGCTGGGGGGCGAGGCTCGGGGTGAGATGGTGCTGGTGCTGGCCGGGGCCGCAGCCAAGCGGGTGGTGAACGGAGGGGGCACCGAACTGGGCGGAGAGACCCTGCCAGCCTGGGCCGTGGCCTACCTGGCTGCCGCCCGGGAAGGGGGCATGACCCTGCGGGAAGCTGTGAAACCCCTGGCCAGGCACCTGGGCCTGGCCGCCTCGGATGTGTATCGGCTGGCATTGGAGCCGTGAAGGCGCGGGCCTTGGCAACCGTATCCCGCAGCTCCCGTAACCTCACCCGTTCCCGGTTCTGGTGCGATCCTAGCCTACCCGTCCCAGCAGTCCACGCCAACCGAGGAAGCGCACACCACCTTCCAGCCGAGTGAGGGACCAGCAGGCAGGGCCCGGATCTGCCGTGGGGCCGTGCTGATCATGGGGGCCATGGACACTCCAGTCACCGAGGCGCAGGTGGGCGGGGCCGTCCTGGACTGCGCCGGCCAGCACCAGGGAGTGCTCCATGCCCAGGTGCCTGTGGCGCGGGAATGACTGGCCCCCGGGCAGCCGGGCCAGGCAGAGGCTCGCACCCGAGCGGGCATCCTCCATGACCACGGCCAGAGTGCCTCCTCCCAGGCCATGGCGCGACCAACGCCAGGCAGCCTCGGGGGGCAGGTGGGGACGCAGGGCCGTGAGGGGATCACCCTCCAGGTGGATAGCCTGGGCGGCTGGCTGGGAGCCGCGGCAGGATTCGCATTGGCCCAGGTGCACTCGCAAGAGGAGGCCCAGCAGGGGATCTCCTTCGCGAAGCCCCAGCCAGTCCTGGGGTTCAGGGTGGTACCTAGGCCCCTGGGGCAGCTGGCCTCCCCGGATGGCGGCCAGGGCCTGGGCGAGCGCCGATTCCGCCCGGGGTTCCTGGGCCCCGGGCCAGGCTCCCCGGAGGAGGGCCAAGGGTGCATGGAGGCTGGCGAGGAACTTCCGGCAGGGGGGGCACAGGCCCAGGTGAAGGCGCACTCCCAGCCAGGACAAGGGATCCAGGGCGCCCTCCTCGTAGTCGCTGAGCAGGGCGGTCACTTCGGCGCAGGTGGGCATGAGCACGGTCATGGGGCCTCCTGGGCCCGGGGGGCGAATTCAGGGAGCAGGGCCCGCAGGGCCAGCCGGGCCCGGTGGACCCGCTGGCGGACGAGTTCCCGGGGAATGCCCAGGTGGGCGCTGACCTCTTCGGTGGTCCAGCCTTCCAGATCCCGCAGCACGAACACGGCCCGCTGGTCGTCGGAGAGGCGATCCATGCCCTGTCGGACCCGGGCCTGCAGCTCCTCCTCCTCGACCTTCATGTGCGCCTCCGCGTCCTCGCTCCAGGCGAGGAGCGAGTCCGTGGTCATGTGATGCCCGTCGTCGCCGAATTGTGGCATCAGATCCTCGATGGCATCCTCCCGGCGGCGAATGCGCTTGCGCCGGGTCATGAGGGCCTGGTTCACGCAGACCCGGTAGGCCCAGGTGCTGAAACGACTGGCGCCCTGGAACCGCGGCAATTCCCGGTACAGGGTGATGAGCGCGTCCTGGAGGGCATCCTGGCTTTCGGCCTCCTGGCCCAGGATCCGGTCAATGGCCCGGAAGAACATGCCAAGATGGGGCCGCACCAGAACCTCGAAGGCCTGGGGATCCCCAGCCATGGCGGCGGCGAGGATGGCGGCTTCGCCGGACTCTGGGTCAGACATCGGTGGGCTCCGGGATACGGGGGAGCCGGAGCGTGAAGGAGGTGCCTTGGCCCAGCCCTGGGCTGGTGGCCTCCAGGACCCCTTGGTGCCGGACCACGATCTCCCGGGCGAGGAAGAGCCCCAGCCCCGTGCCTGCCACCTCACGGGTGAGCTCATCCCCCACCCGGAAGAAGCGCTGGAAGACCCGGGTCAGGTCCTTGGGGTGCAGGCCGTGGCCAAGATCAGTCACCACCACCATCGCCTCCCGGTCATCTCCTTCCAGGGAGACAGTGGTGCGGCGGGGGGGGTCCGCATATTTGTGGGCGTTGGAAAGGAGGTTTTCCAGGACATGGCCCAGGGCCTTCGGATCGGCCTTCACCCATAGCGCCTCGGAGCCCAGGTCCAGCTGGAGCCCCAGAGAGCCCTGGCCCAGCCGATGGTCCATGGCCTCGCAAACGCTGCGCAGCCATGGTCCCAGCTCCAGGGGGACGCGGTGGACCACGAGGCTGCCCGATTCGGCCCGGGCCACATCCAACAGATGGCCCACCAGTTCATGGAGGCGATCCAGGTCCTTCTCCATGAGCTCCCGGATGTGCTGGCGCTGGGCGTCCCCCAAGGCCCGGGTGAACAGGGTCTCGGTCCAGACGCGCAGGGAGGCGATGGGGGTCTTGAGCTCGTGGGTGACCGAGGAGGTGAAGTTGCGCTGGCGCCGCTTGAGATCCAGTTCCTCCGCCAGTTTCTGGTAAAGCATCACCAGCCCGGCCAGCACCGCGGCCACCATGAAGGCGCCTTCCATGACCACGCGGAAGATGTCCTTCTCCCGCTGGCGGTGGAGCTCCTGCAGGGGCTCGGGCCGCAGCGCCAGATAGGCCGCTCCATCCAGGAGAGCGGGGTCACTGGCTGTGGTGGGGGATTGGACCACGACCACATGGGGATAGGACTCCTGGATGGCTCGCTTGCGCTCCTCGAAGGAAGGCAGGGCGGCGGAACGGGCATCCTGGTTGCCGGTCCTGGCATTGGGGTCGGGGCGGGCGCGGAGGTAGGCGAGCAGTTGCAGACTGTCCATCTGCCACGCCTCGGCACGGCTGGCCTGGAGGACCATGACCCGGGCATCGAGGAGGCGCCGGGATTCCCGGATCTGCAGGCGGATCCACCATCCCACCTGGACGCAGAGCACCACCGACACCGCCAGGAAGATCAGGCGCTGGATGGAGAAGGCGGTGGGACGCTGGCGCATGGTTCCATCTTGGGGCAAAGTCGCCTGTCCGGGGGAGCCCGGCGGCAAAGGCCGCCCCTTGGCAGTGGCAGGAAGGGAGGCCATGCTGAAGTTCCATGACCGGTCCCAACTCGTCCTCGGGTCCCAAACCCACACCGCCCCTGCCGCCCAAGACCAGCTCAGGCCCGCGGCCCGTCCCTCCTCCTCCCACCGCCCTTCACGCCAAGAGCGGCAGTGGCCCCAAGACCGTGCCCCAGGTGCCCGCCCCGCGCGCCCAGGGCGCGGAGTTGCTGGCGGAACTCATGCAGGCCCAGCGGCAGCTCACGCAGTCCATGCAGGAGATTCGGGATCTTCGCACCCATCTCGGGCGCCGGTCCCACCAGATGCAGATGCTCCAGCATGTGTCCGAGATCCTGGCGGCCACCTCCAAGGGCGGCCAGGTGGTCAGCGTGGTGCTGGAGGTTCTGACCCAGGAGTTCAATTGTCAGCGGGCCATCGTATGGTCCCTGGAAGATGCGGGTTCGGGCTATCTCCCCAAGGAGGGGACTGGGTTGTCCCGAACGGATTGGAGTGCCGCCCGCCTGCCCGCGCCCAACCCGTTTCCCGATACGCCCATGGTGCTGTTCCAAAGCCAGTGGCTGGATGCCACCTGCGGCAAGGAGACCTTCCAGGCCCTGCGGGGCACCGAAAATGCCCCACTCTACTTCATCCCGTTCGAGCACCAGCTCCTCCTGCTCGGATTCGCGGTGCTGGCCATGCCCCCGGATCGCCAACTGGAAGATGAGGACCTCGACTCCATCACCATCCTCCAGCGCCAGGCGGCAGCCAGTCTCTACAATGCCTGGCTTTTCCGGGACCTGTCGGCCCAACGGGACGCCCTGCAGAAACAGACCCTGGAGCTGGAGCGTGTCAATGACGCCCTGCGCGAAGCAGACCAGCTGAAGAGCGAGTTCCTGGCGCTCACCAGCCATGAGCTGCGAACACCGCTCACCGGCATCCTGGGCTTCACCCGGCTGGTGATGGATGGCCTCTACGATGATGCCGAGGAAATGCGATCCATGCTCCAGGACAGCTACACCTCCGGGCAGCATCTGCTAACCCTCCTCAACGACATCCTCGATCTGGCCAAGATCGAATCCGGCAAGCTCGAAGTGCATCCCGAGCCCTGCAGCCTGGCGACCCTGCTGGAGGAGGTGAAGCCCATCGCCGAGGCCTATCCCCGCAAACCGGATGTGGAGTTGTTCTGGCCCGACCTTGCCGCCCTGCCCGAAGTGGAGGTGGATCCCAGCCGGCTCAAGCAGGTGCTCCTGAACCTGCTGTCCAACTCCCTCAAGTTCACCAAGGCGGGCAGCGTGCTGGTGCAGGCGGAACGGCATCCGGGCCTCATCGAGCTGCTCGTGGTGGACACGGGCATCGGAGTCAGCCTGGAAGCCCAGACCCGCCTCTTCCAGAAATTCGCCCAGGCGGAAGGCGGCCATGCCCGCGAATTCGGCGGCACCGGCCTGGGCCTGGTGATCTGCAAGCACTTGATGGAGATGATGAGAGGCACCATCAGTCTTACCAGCCAGGGGCTGGGCCACGGCACCACCATGCGAATCACCATGCCCATCGCGTAAGGATGAGTCCCTGCTCAATGCCTGGCTGAGGGCCGACCTGACCAACCGCGCAAGGCACACTTCCTGATCGAACCTGGAGCCTTCATGCCCTACCACCGCCGACACGATTTCCTGCCCTTCACCCGCCCCATGGTGGGCGAGGAGGAAATCGCGGAAATCATTGACACCATTCACAGCGGCTGGATCACCACCGGGCCAAAATCCGCGCGGTTCGAGGACAGACTCGCGGAGTACAACGGCGTGCCCCACTGCCTGGTGATGAACAGCGCCACCACCGCCCAGGAGATCACCATGCAGGTGCTGGACCTGCAGCCCGGTGACGAGGTCATCACCACCTCCCTCACCTGGGTGAGTACGCTGAGCACCGTGGTGCTCCAGGGCGGCGTCCCTGTCCTGGTGGACATTGACCCCATGACCCTGAATCTCGACCCCGCGAAGATCGAAGCGGCCATCACGCCCCGTACCAGGGGCATCATCCCCGTTCACCTCACAGGCCTTCCCTGTCCCATGGAAGCCATCTGGCAGATCGCCGAGAAGCATGGCCTGTGGGTCATCGAGGATGCCGCCCAGGCCATGGGCGCCCACTACAAGGGCACGAAGATCGGCGGTAACCCCCGCTCGATCATGAGCGTCTACAGCTTCCACCCCAACAAGAACATGACCACGGGCGAAGGCGGCGCCATCGCCTTCTTCAACGACGAGTACGAAAGCCGCGTCAAGCGCCTGCGCTTCCATGGCATTGACCGGGACGCGTGGAAACGGTTCGCCAAGGAAGGCAGCCCCCACACGGAAGTGTACGAGCCCGCCCGCAAGGGCAATTTCATGGACCTCCAGGCGTCCATAGGTTTGCACCAGATCGGGAAGCTCGATGGCTTCAACGCGCGCCGCGGCGTGCTGTTCCATCGCTACCTGGAGCTGCTGAAGGATATCGAGGAAGTGCTGTTGCCCTGGCCCGGCGATACGATCCACGGCCACTGCTACCACCTGTTCGTACTGCGCATCCACCCGGAAAAGATGGGCCTGGACCGCGATGCCTTCGTGGCTGCCCTCAAGGAGGAGAACATCGGCACCGGCATCCACTACCGCCCAGCCCATCTCCATCCCTGGTACCGGGATTTCTACGGGGCAAACCCCGGGCACCTGCCCAAAGCGGGTTTGCCCCATACCGAATGGAGCGGGGAGCGTCTCCTCAGCCTGCCCCTCTGGCCTGGCCTCACCGAGGCGGACCAGGACCAGGTGGTGGCGGCCATCCACCAGGTCATCGCCAGGGCCAGGCGGTAGGGCCCGGAGGTAAGCCACGGCCGCCGGGGGGTTCCCCTGCGGGGCCGTTCAGCCCCGCACCATCTCCCGCC
>JBBIHT010000065.1:0-8735 GCA_037446845.1 Geothrix sp.
GCGAGATCAAGATCAACGGCTAGACGAAGAAGGGCATGAAGCCTGAGCAGCTCCAGAAGCTGCTGTCCGATGCCAAGCCGGGCGACCTGCTCCTGGAAGTCACCACGGACAAGGGCGATCACATCCGCGTCACCATCGAGTAGCCGGGAGCCCAGTCCGTGCGCATCCAAGCCCCGCCCTGGCGGGGCTTCTTCGTGTACGCTCGGGGAATGGAAGCCCTCACCGAACTCCGGGTCCGCTACGCCGAAACTGATGCCATGGGCATCGTCCATCACGCCACCTACCCGGTCTGGATGGAGCTGGGCCGCAGTGATTTCCTGCGGGCGCTGGGCCAGAGCTATGCCCAATGGGAAGCACGGGGCGTGCGGCTGGTGGTGAACGAGATCCGGGTGCGCTTCCGCTCACCGGCCCGGTACGACGAACAGGTCCAGGTCTTCACCTTCCTCCGGGAGGCCGGGCGCCGCCGGATGGTCTTCGGCTACCGCATCCAGCGGGATGGCGTAATCCTGGCCGAGGGCGACAGCATCCACCTGGTGGCGGGGTCCGACAACCGCGCGCGAGTGCTGCCGGACGACCTGCTGGATCTGGTTCAGGGGGCTTGATCCAGGCAGGTGGAGAGCAGCGCCCCCAACCCATCCATGACCCGGCGGCGACGCTCCGTGAAGGCATCCGTCTGGAAACTCTGGAAACTCAGCAGACCCCAGGGGTGCGATCCCCAGCCCAGCGGCACGCCGTACCAGGAGTGGGGGATGAGGCCCGTGGCCTGCTCGGCAGCCGTGAGCAGGCTGCCTGAGGCCTGCCCTTCCTCCATGGTGCGAATGTAGAGGGGGCGCCGGTCGGAAAGCACCCGCTCGGACAATCCTGCCCGGGAGGAGAGCCGACGGGAGGGATGGTTTCGGAAGCGACCGCCCTCGTGGTAGAGGATGAACCGCAACTGGTCCTGGCCCCAATCGGCCTCAGCCACATAGAAGCAGGCCAACCCCAGGGGCTTGAAGCAGATGCCCATGAGGGCCTCCCCCAGCTCCCTGGCGCCCAGGCCCGGTCGCATCAGGGTGAGGGCCTCCAACAGAAGATCGCGCTCCTCGTCCAGGTGCCGCACCAGCTCCTGGGTCTCATCCAGGCGGGCCAGGAATTGGCTCCGCTCAGCCTGAGCTTGGGCGAGCCGTCCCTCGAGGTCCTGGAGGGCCTGGTCGCGTTTCAGATCGCTGAATAGGCTCATGGTAGATCCGGAGGCTTCAGATGGAGGGCCAAAGGTGGTTTGCTAGAGGCATGACGAAGATGCGGCGTCCCCTTTCACTCTTCAATACCCTGACCCGAAAGATTGAACGGGTGGAGCCAGTCGTCAAGGGTCAGATTTCCATGTACACCTGTGGGCCGACCGTCTACAACTATGCCCATATTGGAAATTTACGCACCTTCCTATTTCAGGATTTACTCAAGCGCACCTTCCAGGCGGCCGGGTACGAGGTCCTGCACTGCATGAACATCACCGATGTCGAGGACAAGATCATCCGGGATTCTCAGGCGGATCTTCCGGCGGGGGCCAGCCAGGCCGACCGCCACGCCGCCATGGCGGCCCTCACGGATCGCTTCACGGCCCTTTTCCTCCAGGACCTGTCCAGCCTGGGCATCCGGCCCGCCCAGTTCCTGCCCAGGGCCACTCAGTACATTCCCCGCATGATCCAGTTGATCCGTGACCTGGAAGTCCGGGGCCTCGCCTACCCCCGGGAGGGCAGCGTCTACTTCCGCATCGCGGGCCTGCCGCAGTATGGCTGCCTGGCGCACCTGGACCGGGAGGGCCTGCAGGCGGGCACTTCCGTGGACAGCGATGAATACGAGCGGGATTCGGTCAGCGATTTCGTGCTGTGGAAAGCCACTCGGCCTGGGGAACCCTGGTGGGACAGCCCCTGGGGTCCCGGTCGCCCCGGCTGGCATATCGAATGTTCCGCCATGGGCATGGAACTGCTGGGCGAGCGGGTGGATATCCACAGCGGCGGCGTGGATCTGATCTTCCCGCACCACGAAAATGAGATTGCCCAGAGCGAAGGGTGCCTGGGCCATCGCTGGGTGAATCACTGGGTCCATGGTGAATTCCTCATGGTCGAGGGACAGAAAATGTCCAAGAGCCTGGGGAACTTCTTCACGCTTCGTGAGCTCATGGCCAAGGGCGTGGATCCCATCGCCTTCCGCTACGCCATCCAGAGCAACCACTACCGCAAGATCCTGAACTTCAGCTTCGAGGGGCTCCGCGCGGCCGAAAACGCCCTCAAGCGCATTCGGGCCTTCCGCACCCGCATGGAAGGGGAAGGCCACGCGGGGGGCGGCCCCTGGAAAGAGGCCCTGGAACCTCTGGCTCGCGTAGAACAGGCTCGGGCGGCCTTCTGGACGGCCCTGGGCGACGACCTGAACACCCCGGAAGCCCTGGCGGCCCTGTTCACCCTCATCAACGATTTGAACGCCATGGATGACCATGTGGCTCTGACGCCCGAGGAACGGCAGGCCGTCCTGGCCTTCCTGGACGAGACGGATCAGATTTTTGCCGCCTGGCCCCGCCAGGACGCCAACCTCGACGCCGAGGTGCAGGCCCTCATCGAGGCCCGGAAGGCCGCCAAGGCCACCCGGAACTGGCCCGAGGCGGATCGGGTGCGCGATCAGCTCAAGGCCCTTGGCATCCTCCTGGAGGATCGCAAGGATGGCTCCGTGGGCTGGCGCAGGGCCTAGATCAGGGCTGCCACTTCGGCGGGGTTCAACGCCCCCAGGCACTGGCGCCGCAGACAGGCCCGGTCCCGGCAGGGGGAGCAGGCAATGCCCGTACGCAGAATCCGGCCCGAGCCCTTGGGAACACCCGCAACCAGGGGATCGCTTGGGCCGAACAAGCCGAGCACAGGCACACCCAGCAGCACCGCCAGGTGCAGGAGGCCCGTATCGGGGGCCACCACCTTCGTGGCCTGGCGCAGGGCCGTAGCCAGGGCCCAGAAACCGAGCTTGGGCAGGGCTTCCACACCGCTGCCTTGGGGCAGCCAGGCCCGCAGATCCTCCTCCTCGGGCCCCAGGGACCAGCGCACTTCGCAGCGATGCCTCAGGGCCGAGGCGAGCTCCAGCCAGTGGTGCAGGGGCCAGCGCTTGTGGGCCCCGCGCCGGGAAGCCCCAGGCACCAGGACCACCCGGGGGCGACCATCCATGGCCCAGATGGCCCCGGGATCCGGCAGCGGCAGGGTGGCCAGCAACGGCCGGAAGTGTCCAAGGCCCGGGATGCCACGGCTGGCCCCGAAGGCCTCCGAGAGGCCCAGGGCCTGGTCGTAGCGCGACTGCCGGCGGAAGGGCAAGGCATGCGTCTGGAGGCGGCCCGCGAACTCCTTGGTGATGCCATCTCCCCACCGTTCGGGAATCCGGGCCAGTGAGGGGATCACGGCAGACTTGAGGATGCCGTGGAAATCAAGGCTGGCCTCGGCGCCTCTCAAGGGGTCTGCGACGCGTTGCCACTCTCCCCAGGCCGCCAGGGGATTGGAAAGCCGCTGGCGCCGCACCAGGACGGGCTCCAGCCAGGGGAAGGGTTCCAGGAGGAAGGCGTGGCGGTCCTCCACCACGGCCCGGAACCGGGCGCCGGGGAAGGCCTCCCGAAGATTGCCCCAGGCGGGCAGCACCCGAAGGATGTCCCCCAGGGCGGAAAGGCGAAGGAGCACCAGATCCATGCCCCCATGCTACCTGCCGCCTGGCTAGGCTGGTTGCATGAAGCTCTTTGCCCACGACCAGTCCAGGAATCCGCCGCCGACCAATGGCCTGGACCGAATCCTGCGGCGCTTCGCCCGGATTTCCTACGGGCTGGCCGTCCTGTTGCTGTACGCCCTGGCCTCCACGGCCCTGGGCCTGGCCCTGGCGCCCTCACTATGGCTATGGGAGACCAGCCGCGGGGTGGTCGCCACCCTGCCCGGCCCCCTGCCCTGGCTCGCCGCCGGCTTCCTGCTGGCCCTGTGCTTCTTCATCTTCGGGCTCTGCCTGCTGGTGGTGATCCCCATCTACAACTGGGTGCTGCCCACCCGGGTGAAACCCTTCCATGGGGGCTACTACTCCCTCCACGCCCTGCCCTGGTTCGTCCACAACGGTCTGTTCTATTTGGTGCGTTTCACCTTCCTGCCCTTCGTGACGCTCACTCCCTTCGGCATCTGGTTCCTCAAGGGCATGGGCATGAAAATCGGACGCCACGCCTTCATCAACACGGAGTACATCAGCGATCCCCAGCTCCTCACCATCGGCGATGATGCTGCCCTCGGGGGCAGCGTGCGGATTTTCGCCCACTACGGTGGCGGCGGGAACCTGGTGATCGCCCCTGTGGTGGTGGGCCACCGAGCCACCCTGGGCCTGGCCTGCTGCGTCATGGGTGATGTGATCATCGGGGATGATGCGACCATCCTGCCCGAAAGCGTGGTCCTGCCCGGCAGCAGGGTGGGCAAGGGCGAGACCTGGGGCGGCGTCCCGGCTCGCCGCATCAAACGGGAGGAGATGGACCGCATCAAGGAGGAAATCCGGGGGCTCTCGGAAACCAGTGGATGACTCCGCCCGGCCCTGGCTTGCAATGTCCCTGCCCCCAGGGGAAAATCGATGTTCCGACCCCGGGAAGTCCCGAACTGAAAGAGGTCCAGCCCATGCGCACACGCACCCAGCTTTTGTTGCTTTCAACGGCAGTCGCCCTGGTGGCCCAGGCCCCCCAACCCTCCCTCGGGGATCGCGTGAAGTCCGAGCGGGTGGTGGTGGAAAAACTCATCGCCGGTTTTGAATTTTCGCAGGCATGGAAACAAGCGGGGGCACTGGTTCCCGCCGAGAAGCCCGTGTTCGACAAGAAGGACAACCAAACCCTGGTGCGCAGTTGCACCCAGTTCCTGGACCTCGCCGCTGCCCATCGCCTGGCCCTGGAGGCCGCCGACACCGCCGGCGCCTGGGAGCAGGCCCTGGACCACGCCAAGGCCGCCAAGGCCCTCGCCGGGGAAAGCTTTGGCGCCATCAAGGAACCCTTCGAGCGCACCGTGACCTACTACAAGCAGTCCGGCGTCCGCGCCAAGCAGGTCCTGGATGAGAACGCAGCCCGCATCCAGGAACTGAAGGCCAAGCCCCAGCTGGACCCCGGCGAGCGCCAGGAACTGGACCTGGCCATTGGCGTCGAAAAGGAAGTGGTGGACAGCGCCTACTGGGTGAAATTCTTCCAGACCTACCTTGATGTCACCAAGCGGGAGAGCGAGTCCTACGATCCCCTGATCAAGCTCCTGGAAGAAAAACTGCAGAGTGAGACCAAGCAGGTGGAGGATTACAAGGCCGGCAAGGGCGACAAGCTCAAGTGGGTCGAGGCGGTGATCTCTACCCCCGCCTACCTGGACGCCCAGGGCGACAAGGCTGGGCAAGCCCGCTGGCTGAACCGCCTGTTGATCCTCGACCCCGAGAACATGAAGGTGCAGCGTCAGCTGGACATCCTCATGGGACGCACGCCGACCCCCCTGCCCAGGCCCAAGAACGGTAAGAAGGGAAAAAAGGGCTGATCCAGCCAAGAACGGTACCCTGAGGCATGGCCCGCCGCTCATCCTCTCGCCTACCCGTACGCGCCCCCTCCCGCACCCGGGACCGGGGCGCTCATGTTTCAACGCCCAAGACTGTCCGGCAGCCGGATCGCTCTGGGCTTCGCCCCTTCGAGTCCTTTGAGGCGACCTTCCTGGGCCACCCCGAGGGCACCGGCGGGTTCCTGCGGCCCTTGGGCCTGCCCAGGGCACCCCGTTCCGATCTCCTGGTGGATTGGCGGGATGCCCACGGCGCCATTCATGGCGACCAGGTGGTGGCCGAGGTCTGCGGCGAGGGCTGGGATGGCCGCCCCAAGGCCCGGGTGCTGGAGATCAAGGGCCGGGGCGAAACGCCCCTGCCCGGCACCCTCCAGAAACACCCCTGGGGCTGGCGCGTGGTACCCCTGGAACCGAGGCTTCCCCAGATCATCGCCGTACCCCCCACGGATCTGGCGGAGGACGGCGAGCTGGTCAGCGTTCGCCTGGATGCCGACCCCGAGGCCAAGCAGCTGTGCGGAACGGTCATCGCCCGCCTGGGCAGGAAGACTGACCTCCAGATCGAGAACCGTCTCACCGCAGCCCTGTTCAGCCTCCGCACCGCCTTCCCCGAAGCGGTGATGCAGGAGCTGGCCCCCTTCCCCACCGACATCCCCGCCCCGTGGCTACAGGGCCGGGAGGATCTGCGGTCCACCCTCACCTGCACGGTGGATCCGCCCACCGCCAAGGATTTCGATGACGCCATCAGCCTGGAAGTATTGCCGGAATCAGAAGGCGGCGGCTGGCTCCTGGGGGTGCACATTGCCGATGTGAGCCACTTCGTGGCCGAGGGTGGCCCCCTGGACGAGGAGGCTCGGCTCCGGGGCACCTCCGTCTATTTCCCGGACGAGGCCATCCCCATGATCCCAGAGCGCCTCAGCGGAGATCTGTGCAGCCTCAGGGAGGGCGCAGACCGCCTCACCCTGACCGCCTGGATGACCCTCTCCCCCGGCCTGGAAGTGGTGGAGACGCGCCTTTGCGAAAGCATCATCCGCAGCGCCAGGCGGCTCACCTATGACCAGGTGAAGGCAGCCTGCATGGATCGCTCCGCTCCCCTGCAGGCAGAACTCGGCCCAGCCGTCTGCACCATGCTCACCGAGGCCCTGGACCTGTCCCGAAGGCTCACCACGAAGCGCCTGGGCCGCGGCGCGCTGAACCTGGATACGGAGGAGGCCGAGTTCCTCTTCGACCAGGAAGGCCGCCCCGTGGATGCCCGCCGCTATCCACGCCACGACGCGCACCGCATGATCGAGGAGTTCATGCTGCTGGCGAACGAAATGGTGGCGCGCTACTTCACCCGACGGAAAATCCCTACCATCTACCGAATCCACGACGAGCCAGACCCCCTGAAGCTGGAGATTTTTGCCGAACTGGCGCGGGCCTTTGGGCTGCTGGGACCCAAGGAAACACCCACCCCCGATGCACTCAATGCCCTGCTGGGCAAGGTCCGGGGCGGCCCCCTGGAGGCCATGATCAACAACCTGCTATTGCGCAGCCTGAAGAAGGCCGAATACAGCGTCGAGAATATCGGCCATTCCGGGCTGGCCCTGCAGGACTACCTGCACTTCACCAGCCCCATCCGCCGCTACCCCGATCTCGTCGTGCATCGCCTTCTTCGCAAGGTCCTGCGGGGCCAGGCTCTGCCCGAGGGCCTGCACAGCCACCTGGCCGTGCTCGCCAAAGGCGCCAGCGATGCGGAACAGAAGGCCACCGAGGCCGAGCGCGAGAACGATAAATGGAAGGCTTGCCTGTTGATGAAACCCCGCCTGGGCCAGCGGTTCAAGGGGCGCATCCAGGGCTTCTCGATCAAGGTGGTCTTCGTGACCCTGGATGCGCCCTTCGTGGAGGTGGGAGTCCCCCTGGCGGCCCTGGGCGGGAATTTCTTCGTGGACGAGCACCGTACCAAGGCCAGCGGCCTTCGAGGGTCCGCGGTGCTGTCCATCGGGGATGCGGTGGAGGTCGAGATCACCGCCGTGGACGAGGACCTGCGCCGCATCAGCGCCTGGATGGTGGAGGCCAGGGCCCAGGACGGCCACGGCAAGCCCTTCCAGTTCGTCCCCACGCTGGCCGCCCCGGCCCGATTGCAGGAAGGCGATCTGGAAAAACCCAGGCGGCACCGGGATACCGGCGGACCCAGGGCCAGGGCCCCGCAGCGCCCGCTCAAGAAGGCCAAGGTGAAACGGGACAAGCCACCCAAGACCGGCATCAAAGCCCCCAAAGGCAGTGTCCGCGTCCCAACCAAGCGGAAACCCCGTTGACCGCGCCCACCGCTCGGATCATTCCGCCCGCGCCCCTGGCATGCCTCGGGGTGGATCCCGGCTCCCTCGCCTGTGGCTGGGCCGTGGTGTCACGCTTCGGGTCACGCCTGGAACTGCTGGGCGCTGGGGTCATCCGCAGCCCCCGGGGTGCGGCGTTCGATCAGCGCATCCTCGGCATCCACCAGAAACTCTCCGAAATCATCGCCGAACTCCACCCCATGCACATGGCCGTGGAATCCCCCTTCATGGAGAAGAACGCTGCCACCGCCCTTAAGCTGGGCCAGATCCGGGGCGGCATCCTGCTCACGGCGGCCTTGCACGGCCTCCCCGTGGGCGACTACAACCCCATGCAGGTGAAGAAGGCGGTCAGCGGCTATGGCTGGGCCGCCAAGGACCAGGTGGGCAAGATGGTCATGACCCTGCTGAACCTGAAGGAGCCCCTGGCGGTGGACGCCGCCGATGCGGCCGCCGTTGCCATCGGCCATCTCATGGCCACGCGCAGGGCCTGAAGCGGCCCTTCCATGACCTAACCATCGTCTTTGTTTTTACTAACGCTTTTGTCATGCATGGCGTGACAAAAAATTTCGTAAGTAGTGACATTTCTTGTGATGACGATCACTAGCCTAAGTCACCAGGAAAGACGATCCTGTTGTCCAGGAAGTCACGGAGCAGCCATGCACATGGAACCCAGCCTTCGCCAGCACAACCCAGCCTTCTGGACCACCGCCGAGCGCCTGCACGAGGTTTTCGGCCAACTGGAGCGCCACATCAGCCTGTCTCCCACAGGTCTTGCTCGCCTCCGGCAGGTCCAGGCCCTGGAAGCGGAACTGGAAGCGGAAATGATGCACCGCGGCGGGCGCGTCTTCGCGGCCTGAGCCCTCGGCCAGACACACCCAAG
>JBBIHT010000066.1:0-8609 GCA_037446845.1 Geothrix sp.
TAACCCTCTTCCCACGGGAGCGGATGTAGTCGGTGATCGTGTGGTAGTCCTTGACGGTGAAGGTGGTCTGCGCCACCACCAGCACCTTCTGGAGCTGCTCCCCGGTGAGGGCTTCGGCCTCGGCCAGATTTGAGACGATGACGGAACCGCTTTCCGCAAAGCTCCGGTGGGCGATGCTTTCCGCATGGCCGTGACTGCCCAGGATCACCGTGAAGTAGCCCCTGGGACTCCATTTCTTGATCTTGTGGTGCACCTTGGCCACTTCGGGGCAGGTGGCATTCACGAGCTTCAGCTCCCCCTTGGCCTGCCTTGCCTTGAGACCTCGCAGATCCTGGATGGGAATGCCATGGGCTCGGATCACCACCGTACCGTTCTGCACCGCCTCCGGGGCCTCCGCCACCCCCACGCCGCGCTTGGCGATGAGTTCCAGCGCCTGGGGGTTGTGGATGAGTGGACCTAGCGTCTGCACCGGTCGCCCATCGTTGCGCGCCGAAGCCTCCAGCACCGCGTCCATGGCGCGCTTCACGCCCCAGCAGAAGCCCGCGGTCTTGGCGACAATGACTTTCATGATGGCCCCATAATCTCGACCTAGTTGGTCAAGTTATTCATCATAGCGCCCGCACCGGGCTCGCGCACGGCGCCATGCGGGTCCCACCAGGGGAGCAAGGGGACGCAGGGACTCTAGGCGGGCGAGGGTCTTCAATGGGCGGCGGCCAGCCATCGCTTCCGAAAGTAGCATTCGGCAGGAACCGAGACATAGCGGGCCACGACCCAGCCCAGCCCCCAGGACAGGACCACGGCGGGTACATACCAGAGGATGCCGAACCAGGGCCGGGCCCCCATCGCCCTGAAGCCATGCACCACCGGCCACACCACGAACATGTGGCTCAGGTAGATCTCGTAGCTCAGGCGACCGAAGGATCCGAGCCACCCTGTACCGCGACCAAAAGCAAGTCCCCCAGCATGGAAGGCCACCACCAGGAGCGCGGTGGAGAGCGTAAGAACCAGCAGGGTGCCATTTCCGAGCAGGCGCCACAGGGCACCCTTGAAGCAGAGGACAGAGAGCAGCCCCAGGACGCCCACGCCTCCCAGAAGGCGGCTCGCCCAGGCACTGTCCAAGCGGCGCCCGGCCACCAGCCAGGCCGCAAGCACACCCGTTGCGATGGCCGCCATTCCGGGCAGGTAGGCCTTTTCCTGCCAGATGGCATTGCCGCTGAGGGCCGCCCTGGAAGCAGGCAGGGACAGGGCCAGCAGCGCCAGGAGGGGCACCAGCACGCGCTCCCGGCGCAATCTCAGGCACACCATGGGAAACGCCAGATAGAAAACCTCCTCGATGGACAAGGACCACAGCACATCCCAGTTGCCGGGAAGCCAACCCGTCTGCCCTTCGTACCAGTTCAGGTGCAGGCCCAGGGCGGAAACGATGGTACGGGGAAGGGACTGGCCGGCATGGACAATGCGGAAATCCTTGGCTCCCGCCACATGCAGCAGGCTCAGGATCACCACCAGCAGAATCAGGCAGGGCAGGATTCGAGCTGCCCGCCGGCAGTAGAATTGACGGGCATCCAGCTTCGCCAGGCTGCCCCAGCGCTGGACCGAATTCGTGGTGATGAGAAAGCCGGAAATGACGAAGAAGATGAACACGGCCTCGTAGCCGTTGTAGATCATGGCATTCAGCAGCCAGCGGGGCAGGATGCCAGCCAGGATGCCTCCCTTCAGGGGGATGCGCAGCCCCACATGGTGCAGCACCACCAGCAGGATGGACAGGCCCCGCAGGAGGTCAATGCCTTGGTTGCGGGGGAGCGCCACCGCATCCGGAGCCGTCTGAACGCCCTGGGTTTCCATGGGTGATTCTACCCGGGAACAGACAGGGCCCCCGCCTCGGCGGGGGCCCTGTTCTCTTGCAACCGCCTACTCCTCGACCACCGCAAATGCCGGAGCAGCACCCACAGTCTTGCGAACGGGCACAGTTTCCTCGACGGTCCGCCACCCCCAGGCGCCGATGACGGCCTTGAAGGTGAAGAGGATCACGGCAAGCGCACCGAGCCCGAACATCACATCACCGGGCATGCGCATCCAGGTGAAGGAACGCATCACTGGGCTCTGCACCACGGCGGCGCTGCGGGCATACCAGGTGCCCTGTTCAAGACTCTGGGCGATCTGGTAGAACCCGCTGGGGATGAGCGACAGCGCCAGCATGAGCACCAGGCCGAGGTTCAGGCCCCAGAAGCCCACCTTCAGGAGCCGCTCGTCCCACGCCCTGTCAGGTGTCATGCCACGCAGGGCGAAGAGCATGAGCGAGATGGCCAGGAAGCCATAGACACCGAACAGCGCAGAGTGGCTGTGAATGGGCGTGGTGTTGAGCCCCTGGCCGAAGTAGAGCACCGAGGGCGGGTTGATGAGCATGCCGAAGACACCGGCGCCGATGAGATTCCAGAAGCACACGGCCGCGAAGAACTTGAAGGCCCATTCGTAGCCGCTGCCAATGGCCCGGCCCGCCCGGAGGCTCATGGCGATTTCAAAGCCGACGATAGTGAGGGGCACGATTTCCAGGGCGCTGAACACAGAGCCCAGGGCCGCGATGGAGGCCGGGGAACCCGTGAAATAGAGGTGGTGGAAAGTGCCGATGACGCCACTCCCCAGGAAAAGGCCCATGGACAGGCTTACGGCACGCAGGGCGGTGCTTTCGCGCAGCAGGCCCATGCGGGTGGAGAGCAGTGCGATGGCGACGGTGGCGAAGACCTCGAAGAAGCCCTCCACCCAGAGGTGGACCACCCACCAGCGCCAGTACTCGGCCAGGGCCAGATTGGTTTCCCGGGTGTACATGAAGCCCGCCGAATAAAACAGCGGAATGGCGATAGCGGAAAGCACGAAGAGCTTCAGCAGCCCAAGACGGCCCGATTCTCCCTTCAGGGCGGGCAGCAAGGATCGCAACACCAGCACCAGCCAGCCCACCATGCCCACGGTCAGCAGGAGCTGCCAGAGGCGCCCCAATTCCACATACTCATAGCCCTGATGGCCCAGGAGGAAGGAGCCCGACAGCTTGCCGAGAATGGCCTGATGGCTGCCAAAGAGGGCGCCGACCACGACCACAACCAGCGCCGCCAGCAGCCCGGCCACGCCCAGCCACTGGCCCTTGGGCTCCCTGGCACTGAGCTTGGGGCCCAGGTAGAGGCCCGTGGCCAGCCAGCAGGTGGCAATCCAGAAAACAGCCAACTGCAGATGCCAAGTACGGGAAGCCGCGTAGGGCAGGATGCGGGAAAGATCAAGACCGTAGAGTCCGTTACCCTCCACCGCATCGTGGGCCGTCAGGATGCCCATTCCGATCTGCACCAGGAACAGGGCCATGGCCACGGCGAAATAGATGGCTGACCAGCGCTGGCTGGCAGTGGCAGGCGCGGCAGGAATGGCCTTGGGAGCCGGGAAGGCCTCCTCTGGCTGACTGGCGTGGTGCCAGACCATGAGCCCCACGCCCAGGACCAGCAAGACGATGGAGAGGATGCTCCACAGGTGGCTGATGGGCGTGATGCTGTTGCCCACCAGAGGCTCCTGGGGCCAGTTCTGGGTGTAGCTGTGGGTCGCGCCGGGGCGCCGGGCAGCCGCGGCCCAGGCGGTCCACAGCCAGAAGTCTGCCACCCGCTCACCCTCCTGCAGGGTGGGGATCCACCGGGCGGGGATCGCCGCGGACGAGTCACCTTCCACGGCAATCCTGGCCAGCTCCGAGCGCGTCTGGAGGTAGGCACTTGCCTGCACCGCATCCAGGGTCAAGACACCAGTGCCTGAATCGTACCGATTGGCCTGAAATAACGAAATGAGCTGGGCCTTGGCCTCCGCCTGGGAACGGCTCGCAGCATTCAGACCCACCAGGGCATGGGCAGCCCATTGATGCAGGGCCTTGGCGGACCAGTCCGGCGCCAGGTACGCCCCATGGCCCCAGATCGAGCCGATGTGCTGGCCACCGTGCCCCAGGTAGCTTGTCTGGCCCGCCAGGATCTGGCCGGGGCCCACCAGCTGGGTGCCATCCTCAGCCAGAATTTGCTGGGGAATGGGCGGGGCGTTCTGGGCGATCTGCCTCCCACCCCAGCCCAGCACGCCGAAGCCCGCCAGGAGCACCAACAGAACCAACCACCACCGTGCCTTCATCTTGAACCTCCATCTGGGCGGGTTTCACGCCAAGGCCCAGTCTTCCACGAAATACCCATATTTAGGAGCATGTATTCCTAATTGTGACCAGGGCCACTTTTCGGCCCCCACCTGAAACCCCTGGCCTCTCCCGGCGCAGAGCAGGTACCTTGGGGCTGGATCTTTGGTCTGTGAAAGGGATGATGCACCCATGGCCCACCCTGCCCTTCTGCCTGTCACCCTGACCTGCAACACGGACCTGCGGTTCATTGACCTCATCCAGGTGGTGGGCTCCGAGTTCCTGAAGCACCTGAGCTTCAGCCAGGAGGACGGCGAGCGGCTCTGGCTGGCCATCCAGGAAGGCATCGCCAACGCCATGCGCCATGGCAACAACCTGGAGAAGGACAAGCCCGTTAAGGTGAGCTTCTGCCCGAAGGCCGATCGGTTCGAAATTCGCATCGAGGACCGGGGCCCCGGCGTGGACCTGGACACCCTGCCCAACCCCAACCTCCCTGAGAATCTCCTGAAGCCCTGCGGGCGAGGCGTATTCTTCATGCGCCAGGTCATGGACGAAGTCCACATGGAGCGCTCCCCCAAGGGCTCCACCCTGGTGCTCGTGAAGGCCCGGAAGGTGCGCGAGCCCCACGCATGAATCAGCCAGTGGGGTGACAGCCTGGGCGATGCTTCGAGCCCAGGCGCCAGAGGGATCCTGCCCCGATGGCAGGATGCCGGGCCAGCCACCCCAATGGATGCCTGGGTTTCAGGCGAGGCACATTAGGCATGCACCGCCGTGCCCTGGGGCTGGCGGGGCTCACCATCGCCGACAACCTGACTGGGGGCCCTTCCCTGGATGGCCTTCGGCTGGGCGCACGAATCCATTGCCCTGTTCGGCTTCGGGGCGAGCCGTTTCATCGCGTTGGCCTCGGCCTGCCTGGTGCTGTGGAAACTAATGGACCACGGCGATCTCCCTCGGAAGCGCACGGCCACGCGCCGCATTGGGTGGTTGTTCCCGATGCTGGGAGGGGGCATCACGGGTGGTGCCCTGCTCCAGTTTGCAGGCCACCGGCAGCCGCCGACCACCCTACCCGGACTCCTCCTTTCGGCCCTGTCGCTTTCCTTCCTGGTCTTTCGGTGGCTGGCCAAGTCCCGCGTCGCTCGGGCCCTGGACAGCGCCGCCCTCGCCGCCGAGGCATCCCGTAGCCGGGCCTGCATACAGCTCTCGGCGGTGCTGTTCCAGGGCAGCCTGCTGTTCCTGCTCGCCCGCTCACCGGGGTGGATGGATGCGACGGCAGCGTTGATCCTGGCCATCCTCATCGCCCGCGAGGGTTGGCGGATGCTGCAGACCGCCCGCGGCGCCAGCTTCACGGGAGGCGGCGGCTGCGGGGATCAAGCGGCCCGCCGGGCCCCCGCCAGCGTCATGCCCGATCCCAGCGCCATGAGCACGGCAGCGTAGCCGAAGCCCCACACGGGATGCAGGGTCCAGAGGGTCCCCACCACCAGGCTTGAGATCAGGTCGCCCCCTCCATTGATGGCGCCGAGAAGACCGAAACCCAGGCCCCTGTGCTCTGGGGGCACGAGATCCGCCGTGGTGGCCCCTTCCAGGGTGTCCTGGATGCCGTTCACCAGCCCGGCCAGGCTGAAGATCAGTCCCAGCATGAGCAGGCTCGCGTGGCCTTGCCGGAAGGCCATCATCAGCAGGAGGGGCACCGCCACGGAGAGGCCGTAGCCCACGCCAAGAATCCGGCGATGGTTCTGGAAGCGATCCGCCAGCGCCCCCGCAGGATAGGCCGACAGGGCGTAGATCCCATTGTGCAGGACATACAGCAGGCCCCCAAGGGTGACCGCCTTGCCAAGCCCATAGGCGGGCGCCAGGAGCTGGGTGGCGGCGAGGATCAGCAGGGTGTGGGCGTAATCCCCGGCGCCGAAGACGCCCACGCCCGCCAGATAGCCCCTGAACGACCGTGGCATCTGGATCAGGGCATGGTGGAAGGGCAGTCGCCTGGGATGGCTGCGGGCGCGCTCCCGCACGAGGAGGGCGAAGGCAAGGGCAGACAGCACGCCAGGCACCAGGGTCCAGGCCATGAGCCCCCGCTGGAACGACATCGTGGCCAGGCCATGAGCTGCGGCCCAGCCCAGCACCAGCACGGCCACCAGGGGGCCGAGGATGGCACCCAGGGTGTCCCCAGCCCGGTGGAAGCCGAAGGCCCGACCCCGGGCCTCGGCGGGGATGCTGTCCGTGAGCAGGGCGTCCCGCAGGGGCCCACGCAGGCCCCGACCCAGCCAGCCGAAGCATTTGCCGAAGAGGATCAGGGGCCAGCCCGAGGCCAGGGCGATCAGGCCCGAGGCGAGGCCTGTGGCCAGGTAGCCGCCCACCACCAGTCCCTTGCGTCGGCCGAGGCGGTCCGAAAACCATCCCGCACCCAGTTTCATGAAACTGGCCGTCGCATCCGCCACCCCCTCCACGGCCCCCAGCGCCAGGGGAGACAGGCCCAGCATCGCCATGAAGCCGGGCAGGAGCGTGCTTTGAGCCTCGTGGCCCAGATCGGAGAGGAAGCTGGTGATGGCCATACCCCAGACGGTGCGGTTCAGCCAGGAGGCGGGGTGGCGGGTCATGTCAGCCCTTCACGCCATCGGGTTCGAAGGGCTGGCCCGTGATGCCGTACTGCACTGGGTGACGACTGAAGAAGATGGAAAGCCCCGCCGCGGCCGTGGCCGCCACGAGCTGGTCCACCTGGCCGGTGGACCCCACGAACACGCAGAGGACGGGCGCCTCCCCCGCCTGCTCGAAAAAATGGGCCTCGTGCCATCCGTGGCGCCCGAAGCCCGCCAGGCTGTCGAAGGCCGTTCCCCCGGAAAATCCCAGGCCCCGCGCCTGCTTGAGCAGCCATTCGTACAGCAATAGCCCCTTGTGGCGCTGGCCTTCCCGCACATAGAAGTAGATCCGTTCACCCGTGGTCACGACGCCTCCTTCAGGCTGCAAGGGCCTTGACGCTCAGCAGGCCCAGCCAAGTCATGAGCAGGGATCCGCCCACATGCAGGAGCATGGCCCCGACGGCGGCGCCCACCTGCTGGCGCAGGAACAGGGTGGTGACTTCCCCCGAAAAGGTCGAGAAGGTCGTCAACCCGCCGAGGAAGCCCGTGGTCACGGCCAGGCGCACCTCGGGGCTGATCCCGGACCAGTGACCGAACAGGGCCAGGGCGATGCCCATCAGGTAGCCCCCGCCCAGGTTGGCCGCCAGAGTGCCCATGGGGATGGTCGGGAACAGCGGATTGAGCCACAGGCCCAGCCCCCAGCGGAGCCAGGCCCCGCAGGCAGCCCCCAGGCCGATGGCGAGTACGGCAAGGGGGCCCATCTAGTGTGCCTCCCGCGCCAGCTGACCCGCGGTCACGAAGCGCACCCGGCCCTTGGCCCGGGGCACCAGTTTTTCCAGCGCCTCGACGGTCTCAGGATAGATGTGGCCGATGATGAGCACCTGCCCTTCCTGCTGAGCCAATCGGATGGCCCGCTCCCACTGCTTTTCCATTTCCGCGAACGCCTTGTCATCGTCCAGGAAAACCTGCCGCTTAACGGATGGCATGCCCAGCTCCTGAGCCACTTCCAGTGCCACGCTGTCCTTCTCCGTGCGGCTGTCCACGAAAAAGAGTTTCCGCGTCTTGAGCTCGGTGAGCACCCAGCCCATTCGCGTACGGTCCGGCGTGATGCGGCTGCCCATGTGGTTGTTCACCCCGGCGCGATGGGGCACTTCCTCCAGGGCCCGGCGCACCCGCTGGCGGACCTCGGTCTCGGGCAGGTTGTGGAGGATGGCGTAGGGGCCCGGGTCCCGCCCGGGGCCCGGATAGCCCAGAGGTTCCATGGGGAGATGCAGCATCACTTCCTTGCCCAGGCGGTGGGCGGTTTCCGCGCTTTCCCGGGTGTACTCCTGGTAGGGCAGGACCGCCACGCTGAAGGCGACTGGGAGACTGCAGAGCCGGGTCACCACTTCTGGCTGCATGTAGCCGAGATCGTCAATGATCAGGGCAAGGCGGGGTAGCCGCGGGGCTGGTTCCTGCCGCCAGGGCACAGCCACCTCATGGCCGGGTTTGGCCCTCGGCTCGGCCGGTGTTCGGTCCCCCTTGTTGGGCGCCTGGGCGGGGGTTTCGCGCTTCACGGGCGCACCCCGCTTGCCACAGCCCTGCTGGCCCAGGACCAGGCCGGCCCCGAGCCCCAGCAGGAGCATGAGCACCGCCCAACCCAGGAGGGCCAGGGTGGAACTGCGACCCTTCCGATTGCGGGCCATCAGTGGTGGGGATTTCGCGGGGCGGGGTCAGCGGGTCTGGGCTCCGGGGCGCCTTTGGCGAGTGCCCCCGCCTGGACCTTGAGGGCCTCCAGCACCCTGGCCAACACATCATCGGTATCGGCCCACTTCATGGCCTGATCGGGGCTCAGCCCCTGCCGGTCCAGCTTCTCGCCTGCAGGACCCACCCAGCGCCTGGACACCAGCTCCACG
>JBBIHT010000067.1:0-8577 GCA_037446845.1 Geothrix sp.
CGCGCCGCCGTGTTTCAGGGCCTCCCAGACCATGCCCTCGCGCAGACCCACCGGCAGGTGGCGCAACGGGGGTGTGCCTAGCCACTCCATGAGCGAAAGGGCCCAGATGGCGCCCACATGGATCGTTTCCGCCCGCTTCGGATCCACCGCCATGCGGGCCACCCGCTGCTCCGCGTCGCAACGCCAGAGCCTCAGAGCAAAGTCCCGGAGCTGGTCGGCGGTCATGGCGACCCCCTGGGAAGCGCCCTTGGCCAGGTCTTCCAGGGTTCCCGAAGTGCCCAGGATCAAGGTTGGCTCTGGCAGCTCCGAGGGCAGATCCTTGCGCGCCTTCCTCAGGATTTTCTGGATCATCCGCCGCAACCGCTTCAGGTCATGGGCCGTGGGAGGATTGGCAGTGGCAGCCGCATCGGCAATCCGTTGCAGGCCCCAGGGCAGGGATATGCTCGCCGCCACGGCACCACCCTGAACCCAGGTGAGTTCCGTGCTGCCGCCGCCGATGTCCATCAGGGCCACAGGCTCCTGGGGGAAGGGAATGGCATGGGATACGGCCTGGTGGATGAGCCGGGCCTCCTCTTCGCCTGAGATCACCTTGATGGGGATTCCCAGGCTCTCGGCTTCCAGGACGAAGGCTGGGCCATTGCGGGCATCCCTCAGGGCTGCGGTGCCACAGGCCAGCACCGTGTCGCATTGGAAGTCCCGAATGACCCTGGCCATGCGCGCCAGGGTTTCCAGGCCCGCCGCGAAAGCATCCGGACTGATCTCCCCTGAAGTCGCCTCGCCCCGGGCCAGCCGAACCATCGCCTTCTCCCGGGCCAGCACCCGCTGCGTGCCCCTGGGGTCAGCCTCGACCACCACCATGTGGATGGAATTGGAACCGACATCAAGGGCCGCAATGCGCATGCAAGGATTGTGGCCGGGACTGACCCCAATTAAGTACGAATCAATTCGTTGACAACATACGAACCAGTTCGTATGTTCTTTCCAGACCCCTTGGAGACCACATGTCCTCTGCTGCCATTCGCCCATCCGATGGAGAGCTCGCCATTTTGCGGGTGCTGTGGTCGCGGGGGCCTTCCACGGTTCGGGATGTGCATACCGAACTGTCGAAGGACCGGGACATGGGCTACACCACCGTGTTGAAGCTCATGCAGATCATGGTGGACAAGGATCTGTTGGCGCGGGACGAACGATCGCGTTCCCACACCTACAGGGCCCTCCAGGGAGAACCGGAAACCCAGCAATGTCTGGTGAAGGAGCTTTTGCACAAGGCCTTCGCTGGAAGCCGCCGGGCGCTGGTGCTCCAGGCCCTGGAAGCTGAACCCGCCTCCGCCGAGGAACTGGAAGACATCCGAAAACTGCTGAATGACGCCAAGGGGAGGACGCGATGACAGATTTGGCATCCCTTCCTCTGCTTCGGGCCACGGGCTGGGCCCTCCTGCATAGCCTATGGCAGGGCGCGCTGCTGGTTCTGCTCACGGCCCTGGGGCTCCGATTGGCGCGGCACCGTTCGGCGGAATTCCGCTACGGCCTCGCCTTTGCATCCCTTGGCCTGATGGTGCTGGCCTTTGCTGGAACCATGGTCTGGGTTTCCAGCGGCGGCGATCCCCTGGTCGCTTCCAATTCCTTGAGGGTCGCCCCGATCGGTGAGGGGAGGGGGCTTGAACTCTGGATTCCCAGGCTGCGGACCACGCTGGGACCTTGGACTCCATGGCTGTTCCTGGCCT
This sequence comes from Geothrix sp., assembly GCA_037446845.1. Lineage (GTDB taxonomy): Bacteria > Acidobacteriota > Holophagae > Holophagales > Holophagaceae > Geothrix. The sequence goes on from JBBIHT010000067.1 coordinate 1,725, forward strand.
GGCTCCTGGGCTTCAGCCTTCGGCTGCTGCTCATGGGCCGCTCTCTTGCCTGGCTCTATGGACCTTGCCTCGCCAGCCTCCAGGCTCCGCCCGAGGCCCTGCTGGCCCGTTTCGAGACGCTGCGAAAACGAAGCGGGTTCGGGATTCCAGTCCGCCTGGGCATCTCCAGCCAGGTGGATTCGCTCCTGGTCCTGGGTTGGCTCAGGCCGGTGGTGCTCATTCCCGCCTCCGCGCTTCTGGCGCTATCTCCTGAGGACCTGGAGGCTTTGCTGGTTCACGAATTGGCCCATATCCGCCGGGGCGATTTCCTCGCGAACATCGTTCAGACGCTGGCGGAGTCGTTGCTTTTCTATCATCCCGCCGTATGGTGGCTCTCCCGGCGGATTCGCCAGGAGCGCGAACACTGCTGCGATGACGCGGCCGTGCCGGCCTGCGGCGATCCCATCCTGTACGCCTCCGCCCTTGTCGGGCTGGAGGAACTTCGAATCCACCCCCACTTGATTCCAGAGCTGGCCCCCGCGGCCAGTGGAGGTCGTCTCATGTCCCGTATCTCTCGTCTGCTCCAGCCTCGCGCCGGCAAGTCCGCTCCGTCCTTGGCCACCGTACTGATCCCGGCCGCGTTACTGGTGGCCGCCCTGGGAGCCGCTACCCTTTCCGCCCGTGCCACTGAGGCCAAAACGCTCGACAAGAAACCAGCCAAGGTCGTGGAGATGGATTTCAGCAAGATTCGTGTGAAACACCAGCCCGGAGCTCCGGCCTATCCCGCGGAGGCCAAGGCCCAGCGTATCCAGGGCACCGTGGTGGTGACCCTCACCATTGATGTCGAGGGGAAAGTCACGGACGCCAAGGCCATCTCAGGGCCTGCGGAACTCCAGCCCTGCGCCTTGGGCTATGCCCGGTCCTGGGAATTCGAACCGGCCACGGTGAAGGGAAAGCCTGTTCCGGCGCGCTTCAAGCTCACCATGCCCTTCCGGTTGAGGTAGAGGCGATTCCGCCTGTTATTCACGATTACTGATGCCTTGTCTGCTTTGAGGTTGGCCATGCTCCATTGGAAGCTCTGCCTCGGAATGCTGGCCTTGGCGGGGCTGGTGGCGTGTGGTCGGCCTCAGACGGAACCGTGGCCGGATCGCGTCAATCAGGCGCTAGCGGACCGGTTGGCGAAGCTTCCTGATGCTTTACACCAGGACTACCGGGAAGGCTTCGCCAACGGCGCGGCCATGATCCACGAGGCTTTGTTGGCAGGGGCGCGGCCTTACCGGCCGGTGCTGGATCTGCCGACCCCTCCGCCGCGCTTCCGCGGTCCAGAGCCCGAAGGGGTCAAGTTCGAGGAGCCCAAGCTGGCACGCGAGGTGGATTTCGCCACGGGATTGCTGCTCCACTCCGCCAACAGCAACCGGAGTTCAGCCTTTGGGCGAGGCCAGGTGGATGGTTTTGACTGGGCATTGGCCGCCATGGGGAAGAACCTGGTCCATCCCGCGCCAGCCCTGGGTTCCCCGGTGGAATGGATTCCCTGGAAGGACCACCAGGAAGGTGAGGCACTGAATTCAGGCGATTGGACAGTGGCGTTGCATTGGAACCCGGGAGAACTGGCTTGGTCGAGGATGGAACGGGGATTCCCGAGCCTTCGAAGCTGGCGGCCATGGGAGTCTTCAGAGCCGCCGACCTGGGTGGGGATCGGAAACGGAGCCTTCTGGATCGAGACCCAGGGTGGTCTGGCCATCGCCTTGGATCTCGAATCAGGTGGCATTCTCGATGTCCGGCCAGCGGAGCCGCACCCTTTATCCAAGAAAGCAACATGGGAAGCGGAATTGGGGCGGAGGAAGGAGGAGACTTTGCGCGAGTTCAAGTCTCCAGAATTCCAACGCGGTTTGGATGTCCTCCGGAAGGCTGCCGCGTCCGGGAAGGTGGCTGATCTCATGGCGGTGACTGAACGGCTTCGAGGCATGGGCGAGGAGGCGGATCTGGAAGCCTATGGCTGGTACCTGAAGGCAGCCGAGGCGGGAAACCCGGAAGCCATGCTTCGGGTGGGCGTCAGCCTCTTTCATGGGAAGCCCGTGCCTGGCGACAAGGTCGTGGCCAGGCAGTGGATGGAGCGGGCGATCCGGGCTGGGGAGCCGCATGCTGCGGCGGTCCTGAAGATGCTGTTCGAGGGCGAGGTTCTGCCTCCGCCCTCCAACTCTCAACGGTGATGGTGCGGGAATCGGGACTTCGCCGCCAGTTGACTCCTGGTAGTTGTTGCATCCCACCCGAAGGCCCGGCCATGCTTCATCCACGATCCGAGGTGACACCATGGCTTTGACCGTTGACGGCATCTTTTCGCTCATGCCCGAGCTCTTCCTGCCCGAGAAGGCGCAGGGACTAAGCGTCAGCGTCTACTACCAGGTGACGGGCGAGGGTGGCGGCGATTACACCTGCGCCATCGAGAACGGCGTGTTCTCCCTGAAGCACGAAGCCAAGCCCGATGCCACCTCCGTGGTGGTGATCGGCGCCGAGGACTGGATCGCCCTCAATGAAGGGAAGCTCGATCCCATGCAGGCCTTCATGACCGGCAAACTCAAGGGCACCGGCGATCTGGGGCTGCTTCAGAAATTCCCCAGGTTCTTCAGGAAGCCGCAGAAGGAGGGGGTTCCGCAGAAGGCCTTGAAGGATCTAGTGCCGGCTCGGCTGGCGCTGGCGGGCTCAGGTCTCAAAGTCACCGTGGGCTCCGAGAGCTGGGGCGAGGGGGCCGAGGTGTCCGGGGATGAAGCAGCTCTGAGGGGGCTTGTCTGCGGCCTTCGGGATCCCGGCCCGGCCCTGCTGGGCGGCCAGATCCGCTTTGCGGGCGATATGGCCCTGTTGCGCCAGGCCTGGAGGACTTGGGCCGCAGCACCTGAAATCACCTTCCCGGGCACCCCCGGCGGCAAGGCCCTGGCGACCCTGGCCAGGCGCTACAAGGGCGGTGCCGAGGGCACCCTGGAAGTGAAGGTGGATGGCGTCCCCTATCGGCTGGAGTTCACCCCCCAATGCCTCTCCCTGCGGCCCGGCGAGGTGGAAGGCGGACCGGTGCTCGGCATTTCCGATGCGGATTTTGCGGCCCTCAACGAAGGCAAGCTCAACCTGGTGGCGGCCCTCCTGGGTGGCGCCATCACTGTGAAGGGCGACATGAGCCGGGTGGCCCAGTACACCGCCCACTTCGACGCCAATGTTAACCCCGCCCAGGGCCTGCTGGAATCCATGCCCGAGCGCTTCAATGCCGAGAAGGCGGGTGATCTGGAAGCGGCCGTGGGCTATCAGATTGACGATCTGGGCTACACCTTGTTCATCCGCCAGGGAGCCTGCATGGTCTACCCGCGCCTCATGAACCCCTGTGATACGCTACTGAAGGCCAAGGCTGAGGATTTTGTGGCCATGAGCACCGGGACCCTGAATGCCCAGGAGGCTTTCATGAGTGGCAAGATCCAGATCGAAGGTGATCCGCTGGTGATGCAGAAGGTTGCCAAGAGTTTCCGGCGGCCCGAGGCCTGAGGCCATGGGGAGCCGGAAGGCTTTGCCGCAGAAGGGCTCAGGGGCCTTGCCCCGGCGTGAGCCCCCCACCACCATCCGCGTGGCGGTGCCGGTGAAGTCCCTGCTACCGCAGCCCCCGGCACCGGCCCCGTCGCCCATTGCCGTCGAGGGAGAGCCGATCTGCTCGGGGCATTGCGGCCACTGCGATTGCCACCCCTGCCGTCTGCACGGGAGCATCTAGGTCCTCATGCCCCTTCCCATAACTCCCGCAGGCGCTGGTACCCGGCGCGGCTGACGGGGAGGCGAGTGCCATCCCGCAGGACGGCTTCGCGGTGCTCCTTGCTGTCCTGCTCGATGCGCACGAGGCGCTCCAGGTTCAGAATGAAACTGCGGTGAATGCGGATGAACCGGGTGGCTTCCAGCTGGCCGTCCAGGCTGGCCAGAGTCTGCTGCTTCATGAGGTTTTTCCCCTCGGTGCGGAGCAGCACATAGTCGTCCTGCGCCTGGATCCAGTCGAGCCGCTCCAGGTGGACGATGCTCACCTTCGGGCCATCCTTCACCACGATGCGCTCCAGGGGTTTCCCGGCCCGGGCGGCGGTCGCCAGCTGGGTGGCGGGAGGGCGGGCCTGGCCCAGGGCCCTGGCCTTGGCCAGCGCACCATCAAAGCGCTCGGGAGAGAAGGGCTTCAGGAGGTAGTCCACGGCATTGGCTTCGAAGGCCCGGAGGGCGTGCTGGTCGTAAGCCGTGACGAAGACCACCGCTAGCCGCCTGCCCTCCGCCTCCAGCAGCTCCAGCACCTCGAAGCCGTCCAGCTTGGGCATCTGGATATCCAGGAACAGCAGGTCGGGTTGATGCAGGGCGGCCGCCTTCAGGGCCTCCAGCCCGTTGGAGCATTCGGCCACCACCTCCACATCCGGGTTGGCGGCCAGGTGCTCCCGCACCACGGCTCGGGCCAGGTCCTCGTCATCCACAATCATGGCTTTCATGGCTGGACCTCCAATGGGAAGACGAGCAGAACACGGTGGAGGCCGGCTTCGGTGGTGGCCTCGAAGCGGGCGCGGTGGCCGAAACGGCCCAGGAGCCGCTGGCGCACCTGGTTGAGCCCGAGGCCAAGGCCCTGGGGGGCGGGGGCTTCGGGATCCGTGGGGTTGGTGACGGTTGCCACCACATGGCCGTCCAGGAGTGTGGTGGCAATGCCCAGGGTTCCGCCCTCGGGGATCACGGCGATGCCATGCTTGATGGCGTTTTCGACCAGGGGTTGCAGGAGCAGGGTGGGCAGCAGCGCGGGTTCTGTTGCTGCGGTGATGGCCCAGTCCACCTGGAGCCTCGCTCCGAACCGGATCTGCTCGATGGCCAGGTAGGCCCGGGCCAGATCCAGTTCTTCCCGAAGGGTCACGAGCTTCCGCTCTCCCAGGCCCAGGCTTCTCCTCAGGAAGTCCGAGAGCAGGACGCACATCTGCCGGGCCCGGGCTGGATCCACGGAAGTCAGGGCGGACAGGGAATTGAGGCTGTTGAACAGGAAATGCGGGTTCAATTGGGCCCGGAGGGCTTTCAGCTCCGACTCCTGGGCCAGCATCTGCAGGTCGGCCCCTTTCCGTTCTGCCTCGGCAGCCCGTTCCTGGGCCAGGATCAGGTAGTGCAGCGCAAGGGCCGCCAGGTAGAGCAGGATGCCAAGTCCAGTCAGCACCGGCAGGGCCTTCCCGACCCTGTCCGGCAACGCCTCCAGTCCGGGTACCCACGCGCCGAGTCTTGCCAGCGACCACGCCAAGCCCGACCACAATCCGCCCATCAGGCTCGCCGCCATGGCCCAGGCGATGCCGTGGGAACCGAGGCCTTCCGTGGTATTGCCCAGGGGCAGTGCCTGGCAGAGGAACCAGGCCGACAGGGAAAGCAGGGCCGCGATCAGGCACAGCGGAACGGCCAGGGCCAGCGCTTCCAGCCAGGACCACCCCTGGATGCGGCCCATGGCGGCGAGCATGACCGTCACGGGAACCCAGCCCAACAAGTACGTGCCCAGGCGAGCCCGGCTGGCCAGGAGCGGGTGCATCAGCTTTTGACCTCCGTGCCACCAAAGAGAATCAGGCCTGTCACCACCAGCCTTGGCCGTGCCTCTCCCATGGCGGGACCATGGTGGGTGCTGTCATTGAGGGCACCCGCAATGGCCGTGGCGCGATTGGCGATCTCCCAGCCTTCGGGCACCCGGAGCTCGCCCCCGCCGAACAGCACGAAGACATCAATGCGGGCCTGGCCATGCTCCAGGGCCGCCTGGCGAAGGTCCACCTCGTAGCCCCCGAAGATGGCCGTGAGTTCGCCACCCTTGAAGGTCTGGGTAAGGACGCGGCGCTTGATGCCGCCGAAAATGGCCGTGCCCTGGAGGAAATCCTCGGACTGGGCCAGCTCTGCAGGAATTCCGCGATTCTGTTTCAGCGCCTTGGTGACGATGAGGATGCCCAGGGCCACCACGAGCATGGGGGCCAGGGCCTCCGCGAGGTGGCCACCCCCGAAGGTGAAGAGCAGCAGGAAGGCCCCGGCCAGGATCAGGAGCCAACCCCCCATGCCGCCTTGGCCTCGGTCCTGACGCAACTTGGCAAGGCCGATCCCCACGAGCACCAGGGGCCACAGGTTGAAGATGGCGTGGGCCTGCACCAGGCCCAGGTTGTCGAGGGTCAGGACGAGCCCGGCCACGATGATGGCGATGCCCACCACCAGCTTCGGGCTGAAGGCACCGGGGCCCTGGGTTTCGGTGGGGGCATTCATGACGGCCTCGAAGTGGAGTCGGTTCCAGGATCACAGGTTCGGGATGGTTCCGGGGACGGCGGAGGCAGTTCCGAGTGCATCCGGGGTTGGGCCGGCGGAAAGAGGGCTCGGAGGCAAGCGACGATCCCCCACCACACCAGGAAGACCGGCCACCACCTTTCCAGCAGGCCCCAGGGGCCGAACTGGGAGAGGGCGCCTGCCACCGACAGGGCCAGCCACACATGGCCACGGACGCTCAACGGGCCATCCTGGACCAGTCGTGCCACACCAAGGGCAGTGAGCACCAGGGGCCAGAAGTTCAGCAGGCCCCAGGCATCGTACCAGCGGAGATTATCCAGGGTCAGGATGATGCCCAGGGCGATCACGGCCAATCCCAGCACCAGCCTGGTTGAGAAAGGGTTGGTCTGCCTGGCTTCGCTCACTTGGGCCTCCTGCGCTGATCAGCCTACGGGCCCGGGGGCTTCCGGGGGGGCGGAGATCGGCCAGTGGAGGTCAGGGACCGGCGAGCGGCCCCTCCCAGTCAATTTGGCCGCCCCGGCTGCGCTCCCGCCAGGCATGGTCGAGCAGGGGCGCAAGCTCCGGGGGACACTCGAAGCGAAGGCTGACCGAATCC
>JBBIHT010000068.1:0-8563 GCA_037446845.1 Geothrix sp.
ATCAGCGCCATCCCGGCCGCCATCCCTTGCCCTGGAGGTCCGCAGAGGGATCCAGGAAGATCAGGACCCGCTGCTTCTGGTAGGGCTTGAGCGCCACCTTCCAGGCACCGATCCCGCCCAGGCTCGTCAGCAGGAGCAGGGCCGCCACCCAGCGGGCCCTCAGGCCCCGCAGCAGTGGAATGATGATGAGAATGGGCAGGAAGCTCAGGGCCATGCCCAGATCCGGCTGGCGCTGGATCAACAGCATGGGGAAGACCACCAGGCTAACCGCCCCTAGGAGATCCAGCTTCCCCACCGCCTCGGCGGGCCGGGAACCCAGGCGCTGGGACACATAGAGCAGGGTGACCCACTTCATGAGTTCAGAGGGCTGGAAGGTCTGGCCCGCCACGACGAACCACCGGGTGGAGCCGCCGATCTTCTTGCCCACCAGCAGCACCGCCACCAGGGCCACCAGGCCCACCAGATAGACCGGAAAACTGTAGCGAAAGAGGCGCCGGGGATCCACGGTGGCAAGCAGGGCCATGAGGCCCAGGCCCAGGGCGTTCCACAGACTCTGTTTCAGCCAGATGGCAGACTGCGGCGTGTTCCTCCCGGCGGAATAGAGTGTCAGCGTTCCCAGGATCATGAGGGCGAGCATGGTCCAGAGCAGGGGCGGGTCCAGGGCCCGGAAGCGCGTCCTCATGGGGCCTCCGGCTGGGGCGCGAAGGGATCCACCAGGCGGCCCTTCGGCGGCGGCAGGGGATTCCGGGTGCGATCCAGGAACCAGTACTGCACCAGTTTCCGGGCGATGGGCGCGGCGGTGCTGGCACCGAAGCCCGCGTTCTCCACCACCACCGCGAAGGCGATCTGGGGTTTCTCGTGGGGGGCGTAGCCGGCAAACAGGGCGTGGTCCTTGAGAAACTTGGCCTGCCGGGCGTAGTGGGACTTGTCCACGAAGGTGGCCACCTGCGCCGTCCCGGTCTTGCCGGCCATGGTGATCTCCTTGAGGGCCGAGGCCGCGGCGGTGCCGCCCTTCACAACCTGGAGGAGCCCCTCATCCAGCACCGCCCAGTGCTGGGGATCCAGCGCCGTCTCCCGAAAGGCCAGCGGCGGCGCGAGGGAGACGCCATTGGTCTGGTCATCCCTGAAGCCGTAGAAGAGGTGGGGCGTGATGAGCTTTCCCCGGGTGGCGAGCAGGGCGTAGAAACGCGCCAGACCGAGCGGCGTCACCCCCACGGCTCCCTGCCCGATACCCACGCTGATGGTCTCGCCCGCGTACCACTTCGGATCCCTGGGCACCGCCTTCCGTTTCCACGCCCGGCTGGGTATGCGGGTCCGCTTTTCCCTGGGCAGGTCCACGCCGGTGCGCTCGGTGAGGCCGTACTTCTCAGCCGTGGCATGGATGTCGTCAATATCCAGGCGCGAGGCCACCTCGTAGAAGTAGACATCACAGCTCTGGGCAATGGCCTGCACCAGGGAGAGCCCGCCGTGCCCCGACAGTTTGTCGCAACGGAAATCCCGGCCGTAGAAGTTCTTCCTGCCGCCACAGTGGATCACCGTCTGCGGGGTGATGACGCCCTTCTCCAGCCCGGCGAGGGCAATCAGCAGCTTGAAGGTGGAACCGGGCGCGTAGATGCCCTGGATGGCCCGATTGACCATGGGCCGGGTGGGGTTGTTCAGGTAGCGATCCACCATTTCCTGGCTGAGGCGATTGAGGAACAGATTCGGATCGTAGGAGGGGCTGGAGTACATCGCGAGGATGCCGCCATCCCGAAGGTCGAGAACCACCGCCGCCCCGGCTTCCTCCCCGTAGGCATCCTGCATGACCTTCTGCAGACCTGCGTCCAGGGTGAGGTAGAGGCTGCGGCCAGCCACTGCGTCCGCCTGCCCGAAGTTGGCCACTTCGGTGCCCAGCTGGTCCACCAGGATGCGTTTCTGGCCGTCCACGCCCTTCAGCCGGTCGTTGCCGCTGGCCTCGAAACCCTCCTTGCCGATGGTTTCGCCCAGGCGGAACTGGGTCGGCTTCGCCTTCATGAGTTCCTCGTCCACCTCCCCCACATAGCCCAGGAGGTGACCCGCCAGTTCGTCACCCAGGTAGACCCGCCTGGGAGCCACTTCCACGCTGAGAAAGGGGAACCGGGCGCGCACCCGTTCGGCCAGGGCGATGCCTGATTCATCAAGATTCTCCCGCAGGACCAGGGGCCGACCTTTGCCCGCCACCCGGTAGCCCTGGATCTTCCGGGCCAGGGCCTGGGGCTCCAGCTCCAGGGCCAGGGCCAGATCCCGCACCACCTCCGGCCGGTCCGGCAGGTCCTCCCGCTGGATGACCAGATGCAGGGCGCGGCGGTTGTCCACCAGGCGGAACCCGTTGCGGTCGAAAATCAGTCCCCGCGGCGCCGCAATGGGCCGTATCTTCACGGCCTGCTGAAGCGCCAGCTGCTTGAACTCGCCATGGCGGACGATCTGCAGCCAGGCATAGACCAGCCCCAGGCCAGCCACTAGCATCCAGGCCAGCCCCTGCAGCACCACGAGGCGATGGCGAAGCGCGGGATGATGGCGGGGATCCATGGTTCAGGGCCGCCAGGAAGCGGACTGACCATAGAGCAGGCGCCATCCCAGCCAGCCCCAGATGGGCACCGTCAGCACTGGCCAGAGCCAGGTCCAGCCCAGGGCATGGGGGCCGGCCGCCAGGCGCACCGCCCCATGGGTGAGCAGGGCCAGCAGCAACGAAAAGACGCCCAGCCGTTGCAGCCAGCCCTTCATCCCTTCCAGGGGCCAACGGCCCGCCATCCAGCCCGCCAGCAGCACCATGGTCAGGTCGGCCCAGGCGGTGCCACCCAGATGGGGATAGAGACGGAGGGAGCCTTCCAGACACCAGCCCGCCGCAACCGCCCAGAGGGCGCCGACCAGCGGAGAGCCCTGGCGAGGCGCCAGGGCCAGCACCAGGAAGGCGTGCACCACCAGCTGAAGCCGCGGGAACGGCGAGCTGAGCGTCACCAGGCCCAGGGCGGCCGCGCACAGCAGGTTCTGGCGCATCAAGGTGGGAACAGGGATTCTCATGCCCCACCCCGCTTCGCCTTGGGGACAGGTTGGCTGGTCAGGAAAGGCGGCTGCACTTCCTGGGGCGGATGGGGGGGCAGGAGCAGCACCAGATGCACCCGGTCCAGGGGCGCGGACAGGTTCACCACCACCTTGAGCTCCAGATCCCCCTTGGCCACCTCGGCCACATACCCCACCAGCAGGCCCCGGGGAAAGACCCGGTCCAGGCCGCTGGTGAGCACCGCTTCGCCCACCTGCACCACCTCCTGGTTGCTCACATAGCGGATGGCCGCGCGGCCGTTCCCGAGGCCCTGCAGCACCCCCGTGGCCCGGCTTCGCATGAGCATGACGGCCACGGAGGCATTGGGTGCGTCCGCAGGCAGCACCTTGGATTGACTGGCGTTCACGGACCAGAGGCGTCCCACGATGCCCTGGGGAGCCAGCACGCCCTGGTCGGGGGCCAGGCCCAGGTCGTTGCCCCGGTCCAGGATCAGCCCCCCGAACGCGGCCGGGCGCGTGGTGAAGATCACCCGGGCGGCTTTCAGCTCAAGGGGGATCTGCTGTTTCAGCCCCAGCAGGAGGATGGCCTCCTCCGCTTCGGCGAGCCGCGGCGCCATCTCCGCCTGTTGCCGCTGCAGCTCAGCCAGTTCCGTCTGCAGGCGCTGCCGCTCAGCCCGCAGATGGCTGGTCTCCAGGGCCCCTTCCCGGCGGGAGGACCGCCAGGCTTCCCAACGGGAGGCCAGGCCCTCCACAGGCCAGGACAGGCTTTCCACCAGCGCCGACCAATGCTGGCCCGGGGACGGGCCCATGAGCACCCAGCCGCCATGGCCCAGCCAGAGCAGCACCAGGAACAGTCGTTGCCAGGCCAAGCGGCTCCACTTCCACCGGGAGGCGCGAGGGACCATGGCCTAGTCGAGAATCTGGATGCGGCGGAGCAGGGGAATGTTCTCCAGCAGCAGCGCGGTGCCGCGAACGACGGCCGTCTGGGGATCCTCGGCACGGAAGACCGGCAGGTGGGTTTCCTTGCGCATCCGCTCGTCCAGGCCCTGGATCAGGGAACCGCCTCCCGTGAGGCAGATGCCGCGGTCAATGAGATCCGCCGCCAACTGGGGCGGCGTCTCGTTCAGGGCCTTGCGGACCAGGTCAATGATGGCGTTGATGGGTTCGGCCAGGGCCTCGCGGATCTCCGCATCATTGAGCGTGAGCGTCTTGGGGAGGCCTTCGAACTGGTCCCGGCCGCTCACCTCCATGGTGCGAGTCAACTCGGAGGGGAAGGCAGAACCCAGGGTCCACTTCACTTCCTCCGCCGAGGCCTCGGAGATGAGCACATTGTATTTCTCCCGGATGTACTTGATCACCGCCTCATCCATCTCGTCCCCGGCGATGAGGATGGAATCGGAAAACACCTTGCCGTTGTAACTGATGACAGCGACATCCGTGGTGCCGCCCCCGATATCTACGATCATGCAGCCGCGTTTCTCGTTGATTGCGAGGCCGGCCCCGATGGCCGCGACCATGGTCTGATCCACCAGGAACACCTCGCCCGCCTTGGCGTCATAGCAGACCTGCTTCACCGCGCGGCGGGCCACCTGGTGGGCCCGGGGCGGAACACTGACCACGATGCGCGTGCGGGCGATGCCCCGGTTCGGGCGGGCCTTGGCGATGAACTGGGCCAGCATCTTCTCGGCCGCATCCACCTCGAAGATCATGCCGTCCTTCATGGGGCGGATAGTGCGCACGCCCTGGGGCGCCCGGCCCAGCAACTGCTTGGCCTCGTCACCCACGGCCTCCACCTCGTGCGTGAGGGTATTCACCGCCACGATGGAAGGCTCGTAGATGACGATGCGACCGGCCTGCTTGGTATGGATCAGGGTCGAGGCCGTGCCGAGATCAATGGCAAGGTCTGAATTGAACAGATTCGACCAGAACTGGCTGGAAAAAAGACTGGCCACAGATGGCTCCCGGAGAACCTCCTAGGGTGCCATGATTCCGCCTCCGCGGCCATGCAGCTCCCGAAAAGGGGGCACCCCTGGTCACGGCCAGCAGCACCTCTGCGTGGCGCCCTATTTCGTCGCCGCCAGCAACTCGGCCACCAGCAGGTCGCCATCCAGGCGCTGGGGAAGTTCCTTGTGGTAGCCCCTTACCCAGCGCTTCCCGTTCACCAGCACGAAGGGAATGGCCCGCTTGCCGGTTTCCGCCTCCAGCTTTTCGGCCGCCCCCTCAGCGGTCTCGATATCCACCTTCCGGTGAGCCACCCCCTCCTTGGCCAGCCAGGCATCCAGTCGGCGGCAATCCGGACACCAGGTGGCGCTGTACACCGCCAGATCAAGGCCCTTAAGGTCTTCAATTCGATTCATCGTTCCTCCCGGAGCTGTCATTCTGGAGTCTTTGATGCCTTCCGAGGAGCCTCCATGTCAAAAATGACCCTGCCCGGTGCACTGCTCACCGGATCCACCCTGATCCTCGCCCTGGCTTGCAAGCCGGGTAAACCCGACACAAGCCGGGTCATTGCCAATATCGGCGGGGAAAAACTGACAGAGTCCGAGTTCCAGGATGTGGTTAAGACCCTTTCCCAGAGCCCCAAGGAGGCCGAGGCCTTCCTGTCTGATCCCGCCGCCCGCCCCGACCGCGCGCAGCTGGCCAGCCGCATCGCCATGTCCCGCGCCATCACCGCCTACGCCAAGAAGACAGGTCTCGATCAAGACCCCGCGATTCAGCGGCGGTTGGAGCAGGAATTGGCCAACATCTACTTTCAGTCCCTGGCCAAGAAACGCGTAAGCGTCCTGCAACCCACCGACGAGCAGCTCCAGGGTTTCTACAAGGAGCAGGTGGCCCGCATGAAGGCTCAGGGCATGACCCAGCCCGCCCCCCCCTTTGATACCGTCAAGACCCAGGTGACCGAAGGCTGGAAGCAGCAGCGCATGCAGGCCATCAGCCAGGACATCCAGAACGAGATCAAGGCCCTCATCCCCATCACCCTCGCCGACGACTACCGGCCTGCGGGGGAGTAGAGACCCATCACCCGGGCACACTCAGGGAGTCTCTCCCCAAGAATCTTGGCCCCAAGAGGGGCCATGATTTTGGTGCCTGGAGACGGAATTAACCGCCGACACATGGATTTTCAGTCCATTGCTCTACCAACTGAGCTACCCAGGCGGGAAGGATCAGGATAGCAGGAGCGGGTGCCTTTTCAAGTGTCAAGACGGGTGGGATGGGTGCATCCTTAATGGTTCGTGCCTCGATTCGTCATCCCTTGGAGTGTTCAATGGCCCGCCCCGCGAAAGACCGCGAAATCCAGGTTCAGAAACCCGCCCAGAGCCTGGCTCACTTCCAATCCAAGTACAACCAGGGACAGGAAGAAGATACGGGACTGGTCAAGCCGATTCTCGGGGGCATCGCCGCAGTGGCGGTAGTGGGACTCCTCATCGGCGGCTGGAACGCCTGGCGCACGCAGAAACTGGAAAAGCACGAAGCGGCCCTGGCCGCCCTGCAGCTGGAGGTCGAAGGCGATGGGTTGGCCCCCGTGGCTCCGGCAGAGCTGGAACAGCGCATGCGCGCCCGGCTCCCCCGCCTGGAGGCCCTGGTCGCCACGGCGCCCGGCTCCCGGAGGGCGAGCACCGTTGGCCTGCTGGCCTCCTGGCGCCTGGCCCTGGACGGCAAGGTGACCACCCCCGCCCCCGCCGAGGACGCCTGGGCACACCTCCGCCTGGCCCAGCGCGCCCTGGCCTTGGGGCAAGTGCAAGAGGCCCGTGCCCAGCTGGATCCCCTGCGCGCCAAGGCCGCTCCCACGGAGAACTGGGCCGAGGCCTTCTGGACCAGCCAGATGGATGCAAACCGCCTGGCCGGGGACCGGCCCCAGGCCCTCAAGGATCTGGCCGATTACAAGGCCCGGTTCAAGGGGCGCAATGATGGTGCAGAACTGGAAAAACTGCTCCAGAGCATCTGAGGCTTCCCATGCGGATGTACGACCTCATCTACGCCAAGAAACTGGGCGGCGAGCTCTCACCGGAACAAATCGCGTTCTGGGTTCAGGGGGCCGCCAACGGCACGGTGCCCGATGAGCAGAGTGCCTCCCTGCTCATGGCCATCTGCTGGCGTGGCATGAGCACCGGAGAGACCCTGGCCCTAACGCTGGCCATGCGGGATTCCGGCAAGCGTCTGGACCTGTCCTCCGTGCCCGGGCTGAAGGTGGACAAACACTCCACCGGCGGCGTGGGCGACAAGACCACCCTGATCCTGGGGCCCATCGTGGCGGCCTGCGGCGTGCCCTGCCCCATGTTCAGCGGTCGGGGCCTGGGCCACACCGGCGGAACCGTGGACAAGTTCGCTGCCATTCCCGGCCTGAAGGTCGAACTGAGCGAGGCCGAGTTCCTGCGCAGCCTGGCCGAGACGCGCTTCGCCAACTCCGCCCAGACCGGCGACATCGCCCCCGCCGACAAGAAGCTCTACGCCCTGCGCGACACCACGGCCACGGTCGAGAGCATCCCCCTCATCACCGCCAGCATCATGTCCAAAAAACTTGCCGGGGGAGCCGACGCCCTGGTGCTGGATGTGAAATGCGGGCCCACCGCCTTCATGAAGACCCTGGACGATGCCCGCACCCTGGCCCAGAGCATGGTGGCCGTGGGCACCGCCCATGGCATGCAGATCCGCGCCCTCATCACGCGCATGGACGCCCCCCTGGGCTGGGCCATCGGCAATGCCCTGGAGGTCATGGAGTCCGTGGAGATCCTCCGCGGCGAACATGGGGATTCCGAACTGGCCCAGATGAGCTTCCGCCTCGCGGCCGAAATGCTGATCATGGGCGGCGCGGCAAAGACGCTGAGCAGGCAGAGACCCTGGTTCCAGGAAAGCATCCAGTCGGGCTCGGCCCTGGAGACCCTGCGCCGCTTCGTGGCCCTCAACGGCGGGGATGCCAAGGCCCTGGACGATTTCAACCGCCTGCCCCAGGCCGGGCAGGTGGTGGAGATCCGGGCTGATCGGGACGGGTACCTCAGCGCCATGGATGGCCGGGCCCTCGGTCTCCTGGCCATGGAGCTGGGCGCTGGCCGCAAGAACCAGACGGATGTGCTGGATCTGGCCGTGGGGATCCGGGTGCTGGCCGGGGTCGGGGATCGTATCCGCACTGGGGACCCGGTGTTCCGCATCTACGCCAAGGCCGGCCGGGCGGTGACCCCGGCCCCCTATCTGGCTACCCTCCAATGGAGCCCTGCCCCCCCGCCGCCCAACTCCTGGCTTCTGGCAACCCTGGGCTGCTGAGCCCATAACCCCACGAACCCGTGCGGTGCCGGAATCGAGCCATCGGTTCCTGACTTTTTCTTTGTACCGGGAAATAACCTTGCCAGTGGTGGTATGGTTACCCGACCATCCCCCCTGCTCCTTCTTAGCTTTGGTATCCCTTGGACTGGGTGTACCGCACCCAGTTGTTTGGACCAGGCATAAGCATTACGCAGCCTGGGTGGTAAGCCAAGCCTGACGGGCCTCGTCGGGGGTGTGTCCTCCGAGTTTTTCGAGGCGCCAGCGGTGGTTGTAGAGGTCTACGAAT
>JBBIHT010000069.1:0-8391 GCA_037446845.1 Geothrix sp.
GGCCGCAATCTCAAGGGAGTCCATTTCGCCATGGAGTTCCTGCGGGCCAGTACCCGGGCTCTGCTGGCCGGAGCCCCGGACGCCTGCCCGATTCACGCGCGTGGCAAGGATGTCATCGTCATCGGCCTGCTCAACGGTGTCTTCCCTTTTTTTGCCGATCTGGTGCGCGCCTTGAGCATCGAGATCGAAGTGAGTTTCATGCAGGTGGCCAGCTATGGCGGCGGCATGGAAAGCACCGGAGAGGTGCATATTCTCAAGGACCTGGATCGCTCCATCCAGGGCCGCCATGCCCTGGTGGTGGAGGACATCGTGGATACCGGGCTGACCCTGTTCAAGGTGCGCAATCTGCTCACGGATCGGGAACCCCTGAGCCTCAGGATCTGCACGCTCCTGGACAAACCCAGCCGCCGGAAGATCGAGGTACCCGTGGATTATGTGGGCTTCACCATCGAGGATCATTTCGTCGTCGGCTACGGCCTGGATATTGACGGCAAGCTGCGCAATCTGCCCTTCGTGGGTGAGTATCATCCCTAACCTCAAGAGGAAAGTGCCCGCTTCCGTGTCCACCGCCCTGTTCCGTTCGCCCCTTTTCCTTCTCGCGCTCGCCGCTTCCACAGGGTGTGGGTATCACCGCCTGGATCGCCAACAGCGGTCGGTGGCCTGGGGAAAACGGGGAGAAACCATCCGCCTGGCCCGCTTCCGCAACCAGACGCCCCGGCTGGGCCTCGAGGACCGGTTCACCAAGGCCCTCGAGAACCGGATCGTGGCGGCCAGTCCCTGGCGGCTCGTGGGGCAGGATGAAGCCTCGCGCTGGGTGTTGCGGGGCACCCTCGAGGAGTACCACTCTCGGCCCCTCGGCCTGATTCTGGGCAACGACCGGGCAAAGGCCAGCGCAGGCTCCGCCTCCCGCATCGAAGTGGTGGTGGTGGCCAGTGTCGAGCTACTGGATGGCCAGACCGGGGCCCTGGTGCTTTCTCGCCGAGGGCTCACCTTCTCCAACCAGTACCGGGTGGATCAGAACTTTGCCAGCTTTGACAACCGCGAGTTGCAAGTGCTGGAAAACCTTACGGATGACTTTGCGGAAAGCTTCCTAACCCAGTTGCTGGAAGGGAGCGAATAGTGGCCGCGCCAGCAGGTTGGATCGAACAGTCCTTCGCTCTGGTGCATGGCGAGGATGGGGACGGCCGCAGGCAGGCGGTGGAGGCGTGGAAGGCAAGGCATGTGGATCCCGAGTGGGCGGATTTCTCCCTGACGATCTGCGCCGAAGGGTGCCCCTGGGCCGAGGTCCTGGCCGCACTGCAGGAGGCTTCGCCCCTGGGGGCGGAGGCCCGCAGTGTCATCGTTCCCGCGGCGGATAATCTGTTCACGCGGGCCCGGGAACTGCCGCCCATGATCAAGACCCTGCTCGAGCACCCGCCCAGTGGGATCAAGCTGCTGCTGGTGGCCTGGAACAACCTGCCGGCCGCGCCGGGCAAGGCCCTGGGCGCCAAGCCTTGGACGGATTGGACCAAGGCGGGGCGGATTCTCAAGGTTGGAACCCTCGAACCTCTGGAGATCCCCGGATTCATTGAGGCGGAAGCCCGGACCCTCGGCCTCACGCTCCAGGGCGCCGCCTCCACCCTGTTGGCCCAGCGGCAGGGTGGGAATCCGGGGCTCATCAAGCGGGCCCTGGAAGTGCTGGATCTGTTGGCGGAGGACCATCGGGTCACCGAGGCGATGGTGGACCAGGTGACCTTCCGGCTGGCCGAGCAGAAGGCCTTTGCGTGGTCCGGGGCCTGGCAGAAGGGGGATGCCGCCGGAGCCCTGAAGGCGCTGCGATCCGCCCTTGAGGATGGGGATGAACCCCTGATGCTGCTAAGCCAGGCCCGGCGGGAAGTGGAACGGCTGGTGAAACTGGTGGAGGCTGAGCGCGCCGGCCTCAAGGGTGCCGAGCTCTTGTCCGCCCTTGGCCTTGCGCCGAGGCAGGCCTTCCTCCTGGACGGCATCCGTGGCGCCCTGGGCAAGGTGAAGGTGGCTGGGGCCAAGGCGCTCCTGGCTCGGGTCAATCAGGGCGAGCGGGATCTCAAGGGCCTGGCCATGGGACGCAGCGAGGCTTCCCTCCTGGACCTGACTCTGGCCCTCTGCCGCGCCTGGGGGCGCTGACGGTTCACTGCCATGGGTGAACCGGGCATTGATCACTTGAGCATAGGCTTCGCCAGGCGGATCATGGAGTCAGAATCCCGGAGGGCCCATGTCCGAATGCGTCATTCCCACCCTGACCTCAGCCGAGGTGGTGGCATCAAGATCTGTCCTGCCCGCCAACTGGAAGGCGGACCTGGCCCAACCCCAATCCCTGGACTTGACCCTGCCGGCCCTGGAGCTGCTGCGCCGCTCCACCAGCCGACTGCCCCAGGATGTGATTGATGCCCTGGTGCGAGGCCGCGACGCGGAGGAGGATGGCAGCCGCTCCTTCAACACGCTCAATGACATGCTGCGAAACATCCGGCTGGCGGATGGCCAGGTGAGCCCCCTCTGCCAGGACACGGGCACCCTCATCTTCTGGGTACGGCACCCCTTCGGTTTGCGCCAGCGGCAGGCCAAGCAGCAGATCCGGGCGGCGGTGGCGGAGGCCTCCGCGCGCTCCTGGTTGCGGCCCAATTGTGTTGAGGCGCTCAGCGGGAAGAACCTGGGCAACAACCTGGATCCCTTCCTGGAAGGGCACCCCATCGTGCATTTCGAGGAGTGGGACCGGCCGGAGATCGAGATCAGCATCATGCAGAAAGGTGGCGGTTGCGAGAATGTGGGCGCCCAGTACCGCCTGCCGGATGCGGCCATCGGAGCGGGCCGCGATCTCAAGGGCGTTCGCAAGTGCATCATTGATATGGTGGTGAAGGCCCAGGGGCAGGGCTGCAGCCCCGGCATCCTGGGGGTGGCCATCGGCGGCGACCGCGTCACCAGCTACGAAAAGAGCAAAGAGGTGATCCTGCGGAAGCTCGGCACGCCCAATCCCAATCCCGCCATGGACGCCTTCGAGAAGGAGATCACCCGGGATCTCAACTCCCTGGGCATCGGCCCCATGGGCTACGGAGGCAACACTACGGTGCTGGGCGTCCTGGTGGAGGAAATGTATCGGCACCCTGCCAGCTTCTTTGTGTCCATCAGCTACATGTGCTGGAGCAGCCGGCGCAACTCCCTGACCATCGCCAGCAACGGTACTGTGTCCTTCGACTGAACCCTGACCTGGAGCGTTCGCCATGATCCGTCTCACCACTCCCATCACCGAAGCCCAGGCCCGCCAGCTCAAGGTGGGCGACGAAGTGCTGCTTAATGGCCGCATCGTCCTCAGCCGAGATGCCGGGCACAAATACATGAAGGAGCAGAAGCCCGAGTGGCTGAAGCCCATCCTCGAGAACATGGTCATCTACCACTGCGGCCCGGTAGTGAAGAAGCATGAGGATGGCCACTGGTCCTTCGTGGCGGCGGGTCCCACCACCAGTATCCGCGAGGAAACCTATCAGGCGGAGGTAATCGAGACCTACAAGGTTCGAGGTGTCATCGGCAAGGGCGGCATGGGCAAGAAGACCAGCGATGGCCTGAAGCACACCGGAGCCGTCTACCTCCACGCCACCGGCGGCGCGGGCAGCCTGCTGGCCGAGCGCGTGAAGCGCGTGGTGGATGTGAAGATGATGGAAGAGTTCGGCAGCCCCGAAGCCTTCTGGATCGTCGAGGTGGAGGACTTCCCCCTGGTGGTCACCATGGACAGCCATGGCGACAGCCTTCACGAGATCGTCGCCCAGAAGAGCCAGGAAAGGGCCAAGGCCCTCACAGCCTGATTCCCTAGGCTAGGCTGGTGCAATGGCCCAGACCTACCGACAGCTCCGTCTCGACCTTGCCACGGCCCTCGCGGCCTTCCTGGATCACGAGGAAGCGCATGCCGAAAGCCAGCGTTGGTTCGAGGAGGGGCTGGGCTTGTCCCGGTCCTGGCTGGTGGTGCACGGCCAGGAGGCGGTACCCGCCAAGCTTCGCGGGCAGGTCAGCGAATGGGTGCGACGCCGGCGAACGGGCGAGCCATGGGCCTACATCCTGGGCTGGTGCCGGTTCCGGGAGCGACGCTTCCGGGTGGGCCCCGAGACCCTGATTCCCCGGCCGGAAACGGAATTGCTGGTGGAGGCGGCCCTGGAAGTGGGGCAGCGGTTGCAGGTGGATCGTTGCGTGGATGTGGGCACGGGCAGCGGGATCATCGCGATCAGTCTGGCGCTGGAAACTCCCTGGCAGCTCAGTGCCACAGATGTGAGCCCGGAGGCCCTGGTTGTGGCCAGGGCCAATGCCCGGGACCTCGGTGCCGGGATCCGGTTTTTCGAAGGCAGCCTCCTGACGGCGGTGCCAGATCCGCTCGGACTGGTGGTGGCCAATCTGCCCTATGTGGACCCAGCGGATGGGCCTGGTCTGCAGCCGGAGCTGGCCTTCGAGCCGGCCTCGGCCCTGTTCGCCGGGGACCGGGGCCTGGCCCTTAGCACCGAACTGCTGGGCCAGGCCCACGCCCGGCAGGCAGCAGGCTGCCTCTTGGAGATCGGCGCTGGCCAAGGCGGCGAGTTGTGCCGTCGAGCCCTGGGGCAGGGATGGGATAAGGCCATGGTTCATCAGGATTTTGCAGGTCATGACCGCCTCCTGGTGGCCCTCGCCTGAGGGCTTGGCACCTTCCTCGCCCTGGCCAAGGGTGGAGGTGCGTCATGAGGAAAATGCTGCCTATTATCCTGGTTGTCCTGGGGATAGGTTGCTCCATCCCCCGTCGTCACGATCCCAACCTGGTGAAGAAACCCGGCATTCCTCTGGTGGAGGAGGCCCCGGCTGCCCAGCCGCTCAGCGAAGGTAGCCTCTGGCGGGATCGCCCCTTCGTGGCGGATCTCCGGGCCTACCGGGTCAATGACCTGGTCACTCTGCGCATCAGCGAGAGCACGAACGCCATCAGCAAAGCGGATGTCACCACCAAGCGGGCTGGGAGCAATGCTTTGAGCAGCCCCAACCTGTTCAGCGCCTTGGCTGGGTTTGGCATCGGCAGCAGCAATTCCGACAAGGCCACTTCCAACACCAACAAATATGCGGGCACGGGGACGACTGGCCGGAGCGCGACCTTCACCACCGTGGTGACGGCCCGGGTGGTCAAGGTGGTGGGCAATGGCAATCTCATCGTCGAGGGCTACCGGGACATCCAGCTGAACAACGAAACCCAGCGCCTCTATGTGGCCGGGATGATAGATCCCAATCGCCTAGATGGGGCCAACAGCATAGCCTCGGGACAGGTGGCGGAACTGCGGATCGGGTACGGAGGCGAAGGCGTCGTGGACGAGACCCTCAAGCCGGGCTACATCAGCCGTCTCCTGAACTACATCTGGCCCTTCTAGGAGTCCGCCATGCGCGTCCTTGCCTTCTGTTTCATGGCCCTCGCCCTGTTCGGCGCGGATGCCATCAAGTCCGACAAGAAGATCGAGTCCCGCCTCAAGGAAGTGGCCCGGCTCCAGGGCGTGCGTGGCAACCAGCTGCTGGGCTACGGTGTCGTGGTGGGCCTGGATGGCACCGGTGACAAGGATCAGACCAAGTTCACGGTCCAATCCCTCACCAACCTCATGTCGCGCCAGGGCCTGACCGTGAATCCCGCCACCGTGAAGGTGAAAAATGTAGCTGGCGTCATGGTGACGGCTGAATTGCCATCCTTCAGCCGGACGGGCTCGCGTCTGGATGTCACCGTGTCCAGTACCGGCGATGCCAAGTCCCTGGCGGGAGGGGTTCTGCTGATGACACCCCTCATGGGGCCCGATGGCCTGACCTACGCCGTGGCCCAGGGTCCTTTACTGGTGGGGGGATTCAGTGCCTCTGCCGGAGGGGCTGCCGTCACCAAGAACCACCCCACGGTGGGGCGCATTCCCGAAGGCGGCCTCATTGAACGGGAGGTGGGGGGCGTGAGCTTCAATGCCCGAGGAACCCTGCGCTACAGCCTGTTGGAGGAGGATTTCACCACCGCCATCAGGGTCGTCCACGCCATCAACGAGGAACTCGGCGAGAAGGTGGCCCAGCCCCTGGACGCCCGAACCGTCGAGCTGGCCATTCCCAAGGAATACCAGGGACGGGCGGTGGACCTGGTGGCGCGTCTCGAGAACCTGAGCGTGCAACTGCAGCCCAAGGCTCGGGTCGTGGTGAACGAGCGGACCGGAACCGTCATTCTCGGATCGGATGTGCGGATCGGGGCAGTGAGCATCGTGCAGGGGGGACTCAGCATCATGGTGAGTTCCACGCCCCTGGTCAGCCAGCCCGCACCCTTCAGCCAGGGCAAGACTGTGACAGCCACCAAGAAAGATGTCGCGGCCGTAGAGGAAAAGCCCAAGACCCTGAATGTGGAACCGGGTGTCAGCGTCGGCAAACTGGCGGAAACGCTCAATGGCATGGGCGTCAGTCCACGGGATATGGTCGCGATTCTCCAGGCCATCAAGGAGGCGGGTGCCCTCCAGGCCGAGCTGAGGGTGCTGTGATCCCCGGAGCTGGCCAGGCGGTGGTTCCTGCCCTGGCCCAGGCCCAGGGCGCCACGGCGATGCCGGATCCTTCGGAGCGCACGGAGCAGGCCGCCCGCCAGTTCGAGGGCCTGCTCATGGGGGTGCTGTTCCAGACCCTGCGCAAGACGGTGGAGCCCTCCGGCCTGCTGGGAGATTCGGGGCAATCCCGGTCTACCTATGAGTACCTGCTCGATCAGGCCGTGGTGGAAAGGGCGGTCAATTCTGGGCGAGGGTGGGGATTAGCCGAGCGGCTGAAGGCCGCCTGGAACTGGCCCATCAACCCTGCCGAACCGGCCGGAGCCGTGGCGGGGGCGTCAGGGCAGGACCCCCGCCCCGAGGCTCCGGCAGTTCCTCCCCAGGGTGAGGAAATTCCGGTCACCAGAAAGATGTCCCAGTAGGTTGAGATATATTGTCAAACTGCCGATAGAACCCTCGTCGAGGTGAGTATGCGCATCAGTGGAAAATCGGGTGGCCTTTCCAGCACCCAGTCCGTGGCAGGCGCCAAGCCGGTTGGCTCGGGCTCCACGGCCCCTGTTGCAGCCTCCGCGGCAGCGGATGCCCTTCAGGTTTCCGGCGAGGCGCGGCTCATGGCCGTGGCCCAGGAGGCCCTGGCGGTCGTCCCGGATATTCGGATGGAAAAGGTCGGTGCCATCCGTTCCCAGCTGGATGCGGATGCCTACCACCCCGATGGAGAGGCTGTGGCCGAAGGGCTCATCAGGGAACACACGGCGCAGGGGCGCCGTTCCTAGCCCAGAAGTCCATCTTGTGAGGACATGATCAGTCCCCTTGCCCAACGCCAGATTCTTCAGACCCTGGCCGTGGAGACCGTGCGGGTGGCCATGGAAGGAAGCGCCCAGGTTCAGCGGGAGCAGGCGCAACGACAGTCCTTCAACGCGAAACTCAGCGATGCCCTCATGGATGTGGTGGATGTGGCGGAATCGGACCCCTTGAAACTCCGCGACCACGGTGAGGCAGAGTCCGGCGGAGCCGGAGAACATGGCACCGGGGCCTCGGCGGATGCCAACGAGGAAGACAACCCCCGGGAGCCCCCCCCGGCAGGGCCTGCCGAGCCCCATGTGGATTTGTTGGCCTGAGGCTTGCCCGGACCCTGTCGGGGGTTTTCATGCTGCATGCCGTGCCGGAATTGCTCGACTCGCTGGAAGCCCGGCTGATTGCCGGGGAGGATCCCACGAGGCTGCTGGCGGGCATCCGGTGGTCTGAACTGGTGGGCTGGCCCGTGGATGCGGGAGGTGCCCGGGACCTGAAACACCGGATCAAATCCCTGCAGTCCCTGCTCGCCGGGTTGCAGTCGCCGCTACGGGCCACCCTGCTCGGGCTTTCCGGCTCGGGCGGCTACGGCCGGGACGGCGCTCCCTCGGAGGTGCCCATGTTGCCAGCTCGCCTGCGCGGAAAGGTCTGACCATGCCCGGACTCAATGCCAGTCTCTACCTCGGCCTGACCGGCCTCCAGGCCCAACAGTCGGCGTTGAATGTGGTAGGCCACAACATCGCCAATGTGAACACCCCGGGCTACACCCGGCAGCGGGCGGACCTTTCGGCCAACCAGTCGCTGGTCGAGGGACAGGTCTTTTTCGGAACCGGGGTCACTCTCAACAGTGTGCAGGGAATCCGCGACCGCTTCCTGGATTTGCAGATCTACCGGGAGACGGCCATCCAGTCCGGGGCCGATGCCCGATTCGCGGGAGTGGATGCGGTCTCCACCAGCCTTGGCGATACGGGAAACACGGGCATGGGGGCCCGGGTCCAGGCCTTTTTCCAGGCCTTCCAGGAGCTGTCAGCCCGGCCCGAGGACACGGCCCTGCGCACCAATGTGGTGGGGAAAGCCCAGTCCATGATCTCCAGCCTCC
>JBBIHT010000070.1:0-8360 GCA_037446845.1 Geothrix sp.
GTTCTGCACCTCCGTGCGGCCGTAGTTGTAGATGAGGGTGCCCCAATCCATGTGTCGCCCCTGGCGGGGGTCCGCGTGCTCGTAGAGGCAGGTGCCGTCGAAGCGGGCCAGGCCATGCGCATCGGCCGGGAAGTGGGCAGGCACCCAGTCCAGAATCACGCCGAGCCCAGCCTGATGCATCGTGTCCACGAAGGTCTTGAAATCCTCCGGCCCACCAAAGCGGCTGGTGGGCGCGAAGAGGCCCAGGGGCTGGTAGCCCCAGGAGGGATCGAAGGGATGCTCCATCACCGGCAGCAGCTGCACATGGGTGAAGCCCAGCCAGCTGGCGTAGGGCGCCAGCTGCGCGGCGATTTCCGGGTAGCTCATGCAGGAGCCATCGGGCCGCCGCCGCCAGGAACCCAGGTGCAGTTCATAGATGCTCAGGGGTGCGTTGTGGACCTGGGATTTTCGCCGCGCCTCCAGCCAGGCCCCATCGCCCCAAGTGTAGGCGGGCAGGCCATGGACGATGGAAGCCGTACCGGGTGCCCGCTCGCAGCGAAAGGCGAAGGGATCCGCCTTGAGAGGCTGCAGCGCGCCGTCCGGCCCATGAACCTCGAACTTGTAGAGGGCCCCGGGGCCCAGACCCGGCACGAAGGTCTCCCAGAATCCCTTGGAACCGATGCGCTGCATGGGGTGGCGGCGGCCGTCCCAATCATTGAAATCCCCCACCACGCTCACTGAGCGCGCATTGGGAGCCCACACCGCGAAACCCACACCCGCCACGCCCCCTACCGCCCGGGGATGGGCGCCCAGTTTTTCGTAGGCGCGAAGATGGGTGCCCTCGCCCAGCAGGTGAAGATCCAGGTCGCCCAGTAGCGAGGCGAAGGGTGTCGGGGTCATGGGCCATTGTAAGGCCACGGCGTGCCGGCGAGGGCGCACCAGCCATGGCATGCTGGAGGCGCCATTCCACGGAGACCCCATGCTGTTCGACCGACAAGCACTGCTGGTGAAGGAACGGGTGGGCTTCCTGAAGCTCACCGATGTCTATGACCTCCTGGATCCCGAAACCGGCGCGCCCCTGGGCCAGGTGCGGGACGAGCCGGGCGGCTTCTTCAAGTATCTGCGGCTGCTGGTCAGCAAGGTCATGCTCCCCACCACCTTTCAGGTCTACGAGGGCTCGGCGCCCCAGCCCAGCCTGAGCCTGCTCAAAAGCGGCCAGCTCCTGCGCGCCCATTTGGAAGTCCGGGCCCGGGGACAGGCGCTCCTGCGCCTCCGCGGCAAGCTCTTCAGCCTGCACGGGTACTACGAGGTGCTGGACCCCCTTACCGGCCGCGAGCTGGCCCAGGTGCGGGGCGACTGGAAGGGCTGGAACTTCCAGCTGCTGCTTCCAGATGGGCGCCAGGTGGGCGTCATCACCAAGCAATGGGCCGGCTTCGGCAAGGAGTTCTTCACCAGCGCCGATACCTATGTGGTGGCCCTGGGCCCCGCCGCCGCCAGCTTCCCCAAGGCCCTGGAGAGCCTCCTGGCCGTCAGCATCGCCATTGACGCCGTGCACAAGGAAGGCCGCTGACCGCGCCCCCCTTTCCCCGGCGCCAATCAGCCTCAGCCCAGTCGTTCAGAGACCCGCAGCACCTCGCTGAGGCTCCAGGCCTGGGCATCACAGCCCCTCTGCCGGTGAGGCGCGTCGCCCTCCAGGAGCTCCGGCAGGTGGCCAAGGCAGCCTTCATCCAGCAGGGCCAGCGCGGAGCCCAGCCAGGCGCGGGCGGTGGCGCGGGCGGCGGGATCGCCCGGCCAGGCGCGGTCCAGGGCCTCGCAGAGCTGAGGCAGGAGCCAAACCCAGGCGGTGCCATTGTGGTACGCCGGTTTGCGCCGGGTATCCTCGTCACCCTCGTACCGTCCCCAGTAGGGATGGCCTGGATCGTTGAGCGGGGCGCCGGTGGGCCCGGTAATGGCCAGGGGCGCCGTGACGGGCAGCGGAGCCAGACTGCGCAACCCGCCGGGGACCAGCAGATGCCGGGCACAGGCCGCCACGGCCCGGCGGGCCCGGTCCCCTTCCATGAGGCCCAGGGTGACCAGGAAAAGCTGGTTGGGCCGCAGGTGGTCCGCCGCCCGGGCCTGCCTCGCGCCCAGGCCCGGCCCGGCCAGCAGTACATCGGCGAACCAGCCCCTTTCCTCCAGCCAGAAGTGCCCCAGGGAGGCGGTGGCCCGTTCCGCCGTGTCGCCCCAGGGCTCGCCCTGGCTGGGCACGCCAAGCCCGGCCAGCAGGCGCAGTAGGCGAATCCAAAGGGCCTGGATCTCCACCGGGTAGCCCTCGCGGGGCGAACCCATGGGGTAGCGGGTGTCCATCCAGGTGAAATGCGCGGGGCTCCAGAGCAGCGCCGACTCGGGATCCATGCGCACGCCATTGGCCGCGCCCTGGCGCAGGTGCTGCCCCAGGGAAGCCAGCACCTCGGTGATGGTCCGACCGCGGGCCTGGGACTGGAAGAAGTTGGTCCCCAGCCACTCCGCGGCCTCTTCGCAGGCCACGGCGAACCACAGCGGCGCGTCGGAGGTATCCCGATCCGCCAGGTGTTCTGCTCCGAGCATGTTGGGAAGGGTGCCGCGGTCCTCCAGGGCGGCGAAGGTGCCCAGAATGCGCCCCGCCGCCTCGGCTTGCCCCGAGGCCAGCAGGCCCCGGCAGACGATGAGCGTGTCGCGGCCCCAGTCCTGGAACCAGGGATAGCCGGCGACCACGGTAAGCCCATCGCCGCGGCGAGCCAGAAAGGCCTGGAGGGCTTGCCGCAGGCGAGCAGGGAAATCCGGGGCCTCCCCCGACCGGCCGGGGCCAGGGCATTCCGCGGGGTCCTGGTGCCCACCTTCAGCCTGCACCTCCAGGCGCACCTCGGCACCCGGGGCCAGGGGCAGGTCGAACCAGCCGGGACTCCAGGCATCCCCGGAGGCGGCCAGGCCCCGCGAAGCCTCCACCGGGTGGGGGATGGCGCGGCAGGCCTCGGGCTGGGGGTGGTAGGCGCCTCCATCACAGCGGGCCTCGAGGTGGCGACCCCCGCCGGGACGGAAGCGGAACCCCCGGCCATCGGGCAGGGGTTCCGTTGCGCTGGCCCAGTGGGCCTCCAGGGCCGCATCCAGGTGCGTCTCGCCATGGAAGGAACGGTCCTCCAGATCCACCCGGACCGTGAGGCGCACCTGGCAATGGGCAGGCAGGTCCCAGCCGGTGCCGGCAGCCAGGGGGCGGGACCAGCGCAGGATCACGGCATTCCGGCCCGGCGGCATGGCCGCCTCCAGGACGATCTCCACTTGCCGGCCATCCCCGGCCTGGGCGCGGAAAGACCAGCGGGCGGGTGGACCGGCTTCCAGGCGCACGAGGTTCCGCTCATCCAGGGCCGTGATGAAGCCGTCGGCGTTCACCCAGGCCCTGAGCCGCTTGGCCAGCACCTGGCGCTCGGTGGGCGCGGAGGGATGGAGGTTCGCCCCAAGCAGGCAATCGTATTTGGAAGCAATGCTCCCCAGGTTCGCCTGCAGGCGAGCCATGGCCCCGCGGCCGTTGGTGAGGAGCACCAGCCCCTCGCGCACGGAAACCCTGGCCTCCGGTTCCGGGGGCAGGAACCGGAGAGTGGCGCCCAGGGAATCCGCCCTGTGCCCGTGGCGCCGCACCTGCAGGGTGGCCTCCCCCTGGCGCCCCCGCACCGGCGGGAACGCCGCGGCAAAGCCGCCCTCCACGGGTACGCCGCGCAGGTGGACAGCGCGTTGCTCCCCCATCCCCAGGCCCAGGGTGGCTTCGAAGGGTACCGCCTCCTGCAGGAGCAGCCAGTGCCCCGGAGCCACCATGCTCACGCGGGTCGCATCCTCGGGCCGCCAGCGAGTCACCTGGGGAAAGCCCGGATGGACCAGGGCCTCATCCAGGGCCGCCAGGAGATCCCTTTGCATCGACTCGGGGTCCAGGTGGGAGAGGGCTGCCAGAAAGGCCGCAGGATCCGGGTCCACCCGTTCCGCCAGGCCTTGCCAGGGCGCCGGGCCGAGGGACTCCACGGGCTGGACGGCTGCTAGGCACTGCAGGGCCCAGGCCGCCCGGGCCCGGGCGCTTCGGTAGGCCGCACCGGCGAGCCCATGGGGTTGCTGTTGCGCCGCCAGGCAGAAACTGGCCTCGGCTGGCAGCCGCAGGGCCAGGCTTCCATCGGGCTGCACGCGCCACTCGGGCAGGAGCTGGCCCAGCAGGTCCACGGGCGAGGCGCCGAGCACGACGGCGACCCGGGCGTCCAGGCCGCAGGCCTGCGGGTGGTCTGGATCCAGGTTCACCAGCACCACCACCTGATCGCTGCCTTCCGCGGAACTGCGCAGCAGCGCCAGCACCGGGGCCTCATCGGCACTGAGACGCTGGACCACGGCCCCATCGAAGAAACAGGGATGGTCGCCAAGCAGCCGGTTGAGGGCCCCCAGCTCCTGCACCAGATTCGGCGCCGCCCCCCAGGCCAGGTCGCTGGCCTCGTGCACATCCACCTTGGCCGTGGCCAGCCATTCCGCCCCGGAAGTGAACCCGTAGCCGCCGCTCAGGCTGGCCAGGGCGCAGAGGCGGTTGCGCAGCAGGGACCAGGCCCGCCCCTTTTCCGCCAGGCGCCGGTTGTCGTGGGTCTCGCTGTAGTGCACCAGCAGGCCGGTGCGCGCGCTCTGGCGCAGGCAGTGATCTAGGTACCGGGCAACCTCCCCTGGCTGGAAATTCTGGAACAGCTCCGAATAGGCCCACTGCATGCCACCCCGGGCCAACAGATTCTCCGTGGCCTCCCAGGCGCCCCCCAGGCCTTCCAGGAGAAAGACCGCTTCCGGGAAGATCTGGTGAACCTTCGCGGTGATGTACTGCCAGGCCGGCAGAGGCACCATGTAGCCCGCATCGCAGCGGAAACCGTCCACGCCCCGCTGGCACCAGAGGAGCAGGGCCCTGGCCACAGCATCCCAGAGGGCGGGGCTGCCGTGGTCCAACTCCACCAGGTCCTCCCAGGTGGTGCCCCAGGCGCCGGG
The DNA here is from genome assembly GCA_037446845.1 of Geothrix sp. Lineage (GTDB taxonomy): Bacteria > Acidobacteriota > Holophagae > Holophagales > Holophagaceae > Geothrix. Next base: position 4,990 of record JBBIHT010000070.1, read on the forward strand.
GCTGTGGAAGGAGCCATCTGGGTCGCGGCGGAACCACTGGGGCTGGTGTTCCAGGAGGCGTGAACCCCAGCCCGTGTGGTTCACCAGGATGTCGAGGAATACCTGGCCCCCGTGCCCATGGACAGCCGCTGTCAATTCCTGGAACTGGTCCTCGGCGGTGCTGCGGTGATCCAGCTCCACCAGCGCGGGATCAATGGCGGTGAGATCCAGCTGGGCATAGGGGCTGCCGAAGCGGCCCATGCGCCCGAAGGTGGTGGGTACGGGCCCCACGGGCAGCAGGTGCAGAATGCGGCAGCCCAGATCCTCGAAGATGTGCGGCACCAGGGCGGTGAGATCCCGCAGGCGCCCGGAAGGCGGGATGACCGTGTAGCCCGCCTGGTCGAGCCCCTGGATCGCCTCCGCCAGGTCCAGGCGCTGGCGGGAGGCGGCGCCACCGCACAGGCGGGGAAAGGCGCAGTACAGGGTGTTGGCGGTGCGCAGGCGGTCCGGGTGCACAGAGATGGACACATCCTCGCCCTCTGGCCAGTGCTGGAAGCCCTGGGGATCCACGCAGTAGGGCTTGGCCCGAAAGGCGCCGGCCTCGGTGAGCGGCAGGTCCAGAAGCCAGCCACCGTCTGCTTCCCGCAGGGGAATGTCCCGCCAGGACGAGCCCGCATGAAGCCGGGGGCCCCCCTCCTGCTGGCCCAGCAGCGCCAGGGTTTCCTCCAGCACCCGTGCACCCCGAGTGAGATTGGTCCGCAGGAAGGCCCGCCAGCCTGGCGCGTCCGGTTGCGGATGCGCCAGCTGAAAGCACGCACGATCCCCCACGAACCTGAGTTGCTGGGTGCCGCAGGGCGGCGTCATTGCGGGGTGGAGCATGAGTGCCCCCAGCCAAGACTCCTACTCGATGGGCAGGCGCCCCTGGCCCATGCGCATGATGGCGGGCACATGGAGATCGTCGGCCCCGGGCAGCTCTCCGCTGGGCGTGGGGGCCTGAGGCATCAGGCGAGTGGGGGTTGGTCCCTGCTCACGCGCAGGCACCTCACCATAGATGCGGCCACTCACCACCTGGGTGGGCAGGGGCTGGCTCACCACCACGGTGCCGGTCCCGGGAACCCCTAAGGCAGGGGCCGGCTGGGCCTCGGCAGCCCCGAGGTTCAGGCTGTTGCGGCGTTCCTCCAGGAGTTGTTCCTCCTGGTCGAAGCCGCTGGCCAGCACCGTCACCAGTACCCGATCCTCCATGCCTTCGCCTTCCACGGTGCAGGCCTTGATGTCAGGCCGTCCCGAGTAGTGGTCCTGCAGATAGTTCATGGCCGTCTCGATGGCGGAGGCTTCCATCACCTCCCAGTCGGCGGTGATGGACACCATCACATTGGCCGCCGCGCCAGCCTGGGCCCGCTCCAGCAGGGGGCAGGCCAGGGCCTTGCGGAGGGCGTCCATGACGGCTTCCTCGCCGCGCCCCTGGCCGGTGCCGATGAGGGCCTCGCCGCCGTTGCGCAGCACCGCTTCCACATCGGCGAAATCCCCGTTGATGATACCCGGCTTCAGGATCAGATCGGCGATGCCGCGCACGCCCTGGATGAGCACGCCATCGGCCACGCGGAAGGCTTCCTTCATGGTGACGCGGGCATCGCACACGGCCTTGAGGCGCTCATTGCTCACGACAATCACCGTGTCGGCCGTCTCGCGCAGGTTGGCGAGGCCGGCCAGGGCCTGGTCCCCCTTGCGGCGGCCTTCCCAGGCGAAGGGGGTGAGCACCACGCCCACGGTGAGGGCACCCAATTCCCGGGCATAGCTCGCCAGGATCGGCGAGGCGCCCGTGCCGGTGCCCCCGCCCATGCCCGCGGTGATGAAGATCATGTCGGCGCCCTGGAGGGCGGCCAGCACTTCCTCACGGCTTTCCTCGGCGGCCACGGCACCCCGGTCCGCGCTGCCACCCGCGCCCAGTCCACGGCTGCTCTGGGGGCCCAGGGGCAGCTTGAGGTGAGCCTTGCTCTGGGCGAGGCTCTGCTGATCCGTGTTCATGGCGATGAACTGCACGCCAGTGACCCCGCTATCAATCATGCGGTTGATGGCGTTGCAGCCCGCGCCGCCCACACCCACCACCTTGATGTTGGCGCCGGGCAGGGTGTGCGGGCAGGGCAGGAAGGGGATCTCGGACATCAGGGCTCCCGAAAGGGCTAGAAGAGTTTCTTGAAGCGGCCGAGGAAACCCTCTCCCCGATCCTGTTTGGTGCGGATTTCGCCCAGATCGCGGGCCAGGGATTTGACTGCGCCCAGGGCGTTCACGAAGAAGGGATTCCCGGTGGCCTGGGGCAGGCCGCTGACGCCCTGGATGCGGCCCAGGACCACCCGTGGGCGGCCCAGGAGGGTCTGGGCCAGGATCGGGAGGTGCGTCAGCAGGGCGCCCCCTCCCACCAGGTGCACGCCCCCATGGATCTCATGCATGAGGCCCGTGCGCCCCATCTCGGCCAGGACCAGGTTCAACAGCTCGGCGGCCCGGGCCTGGAGCACCTCGGCGATCTCACGCCGGGGCACCAGGCGACCCTCCTCCTCCAGTTCCACCGATTCCTCCGCTGGCACCAGCGTGTGAAGGACGGTGCCGAAGCGGATCTTGATGCGCTCGGCGGCGGCGATGCCGCCCAGGTGCTTGGTGATCTCCAGATCGCGGGTGAAGTGCATGCCCCCGATGGGAATGACCGCGGAGTGGAACAGGGCCCCATGAAGGAAGATCCCGAGGTGCGTGAGGTGCTCGCCGATATCCACCACCACCGCGCCGTTCTCGCGATCCTCCCGGCTCAGCACCGCTTCGGCGCTGGCCAGCGGCGAGTAGATCAGATCCGCTCCGTGCAGTCCCGCGTTCTTTAGGGCCAACTGGAGGTTCATGATCACGGGGCTGGGCGCCACGATGATGCGCACCTCGGCTTCCAGAGTTTCGCCGAACATGTTCACGGGGTTGCGGATGTCCCGCTGGCCCTTGATGTGGAAAATCTGGGGGAGCCGGTGCAGGACCAGCTCCTCCTTGGCCAGCTTGCAGCCGTTGGTGGCCTGTTCCAGCACCCGGTCGCGATCCGCGGCGGTGATGATCTTGTCGCCACTGGAAATGGTGATGGAATCGCGCAGATTCTCGCCCTTGAACTGGATGCCGTCCACGGCCACGCGGATGCCGTCCACCTTGGCCTGTCCGGCGGTGTTCATGGCCTCTTCCACAGCCCGCATGATGGCGCGGGTGCAGAGGTCCATGTCGGTGATCTGGCCCTGGGTGAAGCCGCCCTGGGGCGAGGCCTGGATGGCGTTCAAGACGATGTTGACCATCACCTGCTCCAGTTGGTTGGCGTTGCCGGCGACCAGGACCGGCGCCGCCGGCAGCTCGGCGTCGGCTGTGAGCTGGCC
>JBBIHT010000071.1:0-8240 GCA_037446845.1 Geothrix sp.
AGAACTCCCGCAGATTCTGGTTGGAAGGAACAAAGGGTTGCATCGGCACTCCTGGGAAGGCGCAGGGGGGTGGGAAGGAAAGGTCGGATGGAGCGGATAGTCTATAGCATTGCCCATTCCTGGACCCCATGCCCCTTCTCGCCAGCAAGTCCAATTCCCGCTTCAAGGCCCTGACGGCTCAGCTCCGGCCCAGCGGCCTCCGGCGCGAGGCCACCCTCCTGCTGGGAGAAAAGCTGATCGAGACCTGGGCCGCCACGCGACAGACCACCGCCGGGAAACGCCTGCGGCCAAGCCTCTGGCTGAGACTGGAACAGACCGATCCCCATGCCCTGGAAGCCACCCTGGGCCTGGAAACCCTGGTACTGGGCGAAGCCCTCATGCGCGAATTGGCCGATGCCGGCAGCCCCCCCAGCCACGCCCTGCTGGTGACCCTGGGGCCCGAACCCAGCGGCCCCCTGGCCCCCCGCACCATCGGCGCCTGGGGCATCCAGGATCCCGGCAACCTGGGAGCCATCCTGCGCAGTGCCGCCGCCTTCGGCTTCCAGGAGGCCCTCCTGGGCCCTGGCTGCGCCGATCCCTTCCACCCCAAGGCCCTGCGGGGCAGCATGGGGGCCGCCTTCCTCCTCCCCCTGCGCCGGGTGGCCGCCCTGGCCCCGGATGGGGGCCACTGGTATGCCCTGGACGGCGGCCCTGGCGCCGTGCCCCTGGGCGAGGCCCACCTGGCCGACCCCCTGCGCCTCTGGGTGGGCAACGAGGGTCACGGCTGGCAGGGCGTCCCGCTGCCCAGGGGCATGGAACGCCTCGCCATCCCCATCCAGGGGCTGGAGAGCCTCAACGCGGCGGTGGCGGCCGGCATCGCCTGCTATGAAGTGGCCCGGAGGGCCAGGCCATGAACCGGCCCGGCCTGCTCCACCCCCTGGAAACCGCCGTGCTGGCGGGCGTGTTCGCCCTGGCGTTCCGGTTCCCCGGGGCCCTGGGGGGCTGGCTGGAGCCCCTGGCCGCGGTGCTCTTTCCCATCCTGCTGCTGGAGGCCGCCTTCCGGGGGCGCCGGGCCCTCTGGTTGGGACTCGCGCTCGCAGGCGGCCTGCTGCTGCTGTTCCACTGGGTGCCCGCCATGCTGGTGTCCAAGGGGGGACTGCCCCTCCCCGTGGCATGGCTGGCCACCGCCCTGCTGGCGAGCTGGGAAGCCCTGGGCCTGCTGGCGGTGGTGCTGGCGGCGCGGGGAATGCACCGGCGTTCGGGTCCGGCTGCTGCCGCTCTGGGCGCGGCCCTGGCCATCCTGCTCTGGGAGGCCCTGGGCTACCACATCTATCCCTGGACCTGGGGGGCGGCCTTTGGTTCCCTGCCCTGGACGGCCCGGGGCGCGGCTTTCCTGGGCGCCCCGGGCCTGTCAGCCCTGGCATGGGGCGCCGGGGCCTGGACGGCGTCCTGCTTGGCGGGGGACGCTCCCCTGCGCCGGACCCTGGCTGGGCCCGGCCTGGTGCTGGGCCTGCTGGGCGTGCTGGGAGGCGCCTGGCATCTGCTGCCCAGGGGCTCCGAACGGCAGCTGGATGTCGTCATGATCCAGCCCAACTACCCCGCTGGCCAGCGCTGGCCGGGCATGGAGGCCGAGCTGTGGCGGCGCAGCGACGAGGTCTTGAAGGCCCAGGGCTGGCCCCGCCCGGAGCGCCCCACCCTGCTGCTGTGGCCCGAGAGCGCCGTCCTGGGACGGGACGACCGCAGGCCCGAGCCGCGCCTCAAGGCGGAAGCGGCCAGGCGCGGGTTGGCCTGGCTTTATGGCACCGAGGGGGGGGCCTACAACCTGGTGCGGGGCGAGGTGGAGGGGCGTCCGACCTTCCTGTTCGCCAAGACCGAACCCATGCCCTTCGGTGAGCGGATGCCCGGGCCGGAACCCCTGCGGCGCTGGCTGGACCGGCAGTTGAACCTGGTGTCCCAGGAACCGGGGGAACTGCGGGAGGGCTGCGCCTTCGCCCTGCCCACCCCCGCCGGGGAGCTGCGCATTCACCCCCTCCTCTGCAGCGAGGCCCTCATGCCCGGGCGCACCCGCCGGGGCCTGGCCCTGGGCCGGGCGGACCTGCTCACCAATCACACCAACGACGGCTGGTTCGACCGCAGCATCGCCACGGATCTCCACGCCGCCCAGATTCGCCTGCGCACCGCGGAACTGGGCGTGCCCCTGCTCCGGGCGACCCTCACGGGCAAATCGGGTGTCTTTCGCGAGGACGGCCGCTTCCAGCTGTGGGGCGAACCCATGACCGAAGGGGCCTATGCCTTGACCCTGGCCTGGAGGCCCATCACCACCCCGGCCCGCGCCCCCTGGCTGGCGCCCCTGCAGATGCTCGGACTGGGCCTCAGCACCCTCCTGCTAGGATGGAAGCCCAGCCCCCGGAAGCCATGATGGATCGCGATTTTCGAGTCCCAGAGCCCCTGTCCACCACCCACGGCCTGGTGGCTTTTTTCGATGAAACCTGGACCGTGGACCCGCGGGAACTGCAGATCTTTTTCCAGGCGGAGCAGGTGTACTGGACCGCCGACCGCACCATCGAGCAGTGGCGGCAGCTGCTGGCCTGTTCCCGGCTGCTCACAGCCCGGCTGGTGCCCGAGGGCAACCGGGGGGGGCGCCTGGTGGGGGCCACCCGGCTCTGGTCCGATCACGCCTATGAGGCCAAGCTCTACGATGTGGTCACCGCCCAGGATCTCATGGGCCAGCGTATCGCCTCGGAGTTGGTGAAGTGGGCCCTGCGGCACCCCTGGGTGGGCGAGGTCCAGCGCTTCGTGCTGGAGACCCGGGACGCGGTGGACTTCTACCCGCGCTTCGGATTCAAGAAAGGCGACTCCGTGGAAAGTTTCCATATGCGCGTGGGCACCCTGGAGCTGAAAGGACGGGGGCTGCGATGACCGAGACCCGCCCGGGCACCCTCCAGATCGCCCAACCCATGATCCTCGCCAGCGGCAGCCCCCGCCGGCGCCACTGGCTCGAATCCATGCGGATTCCCTTCGAGCTGCAGGTGCCCCATGTGGACGAAACGCCCCTGCTGGACGAGGATCCCGTCGAACTGGTGCAGCGCCTGGCGGAACTGAAGGCCGAGGTCATCGCCCACCGCAATCCCGGCCGCTGGGTGCTGGCTGCCGATACCACCGTGGCCGTGGACCACCACACCCTCAACAAGCCCGTGGATGTGGAGGATGCCGTTCGCATGCTCACCCTCATCCAGGGTCGGGCCCACCAGGTGCACACCGGCTTCTGCCTCCAGAAGAACGAGACCATCCACAGCTTCGTGGATACCGCCCAGGTCTTCTTCCGTCCCCTCACCGAGGCCCAGATCCGCTGGTATGTGGGCACCCGCGAGCCCATGGACAAGGCCGGAGCCTATGCCATCCAGGGCATCGGCGCCCTGTTCATCGAGGCGGTGGAGGGAAGCTTCACCACCGTCATGGGCCTGCCCGTGGAGCGCATGGGGGCCCTGTTTCACCACCTGGGACTCCTCAAGCCGTGGATGGGATTCCCGCCCGGGCCCAAGACCTCCTGATACCCCAGGGCGGAGCCTGGAGGAAATCGTTCGGGTCGCCCGAGGCGGGAATATAGACCACCCAGGAATCCCGTTATCGCTTGGAACTCACTCATAAAAAATGGGTAAACAACTCCGGTTCCGTGGTCTATGATCGTGACTTGCGACACATTTTCCCGGCGCGCCCCTGAAATCCTGGACTCAAATCCATAAGTCGCCCAACCAGCCAGGTTGACGATTCCCCCAGGGACGCTCCTTTCCCATTCGTCTGCACCTTCACTGGGGTTGGGCATGCATCCGTTCGACCGAGCCTTCCGATTCGTCCTGCCGGTGGGCGCCGTGGCGATCCTGACCACGGTCCTGGCGGTGGGCTGGTTCACCCAGCCGGACCGTTTCGCCAAGGGCTACGCCCCCCGCCAGCCCATCCCCTTCTCCCACCAGTTGCACGCCGGGACCCTCCGCATGCAGTGCCAGTACTGCCATTCAGGCGTGGACAGGTCCCGCCACGCGGGCATCCCCAGCGTGGATCTCTGCATGGGCTGCCACAAGGTGACCCGCACCGATCGCCCCGCCATCCAGAAGCTCGCGGAAATCGCCAACAGTGGCGCCCCCCTGGCCTGGCAGCGGGTGCACACCCTGCCCGATCATGTCTTCTTCGACCACCGGCCCCATGTGAACGCCGGTATCGCTTGCCAGAGCTGCCACGGGGAGGTCCAGACCATGCCCGTGCTCACCCGCGAGATGGGCCTGCGCATGGGCAACTGCCTCGCCTGCCACCGGGATCCCCATGCGGCCCTGCCGCCGGGTTCCAGGATCACCCGCGGCGCCGAGCATTGCGCCGCCTGTCACCGCTAGGGGTATTCGAATGACTGCCCCGAACCGCCAAACCACCCTGGACCGCCTCGCCGCCCTGGCGGTGGCGCCCTTCCAGCTGGGGCAGCAGGCCCTGGGCCTTCGCTGGCTCCAGTCCGAAAACGGCCCGCCCGAGCCCTCGGCCCCGGTCCTGACTCCCCCCGAACATGCCATCAAGCGCCGCGGATGATCCCATGAAGACACGACTCCCCGAACTTGGCCCCCTGGAAGCGCCCCGCTACTGGCGCACCCTGGATGAACGGGTGGAGACCCTGGATGCCCAGGCCGCCGCCCAGAACGAATTCCTGCCCGCGGCCTCCCCCGCCCTGGCCGACGCGCCTGGAGCCGGTGCCAGCAGCGGCTTCTCCCGCCGGGATTTCCTGGGCCTGGTGGGTGCCTCCGCCGCCCTGGCTGCCACCGTGGCCTGTGACCGCAAGGGCCAGGGCACCGTGGTGCCTTACACGAAGCGGCCGGCGGAAGTGGTGCCGGGCGTGGCCAACTACTACGCCAGCGCCTGCCAGGAAGGGCGCCGGGTCTATCCCGTGCTGGTCAAGACGAGGGAAGGCCGGCCTATCCATATCACGGGCAACGACGAGCACCCCGGGGTCAAGGGGAAGACCAGCCCCCGGGTCATGGCCGATGTGCTGCGCCTCTACGATCCCGACCGCCTGAGGGCCCCGAAGGCCGAGGGGCATGTGATTCCCTGGCCCGAGGCCGAGGCCAGGCTGCACGGAACCATTCAGGCCGCCAGGGCCGCCGGAAAGCCCGTGCTCCTGATGACGAGCGCCGCCGTATCGCCCACCCGCAAGGCCTTGGTTGCCGAACTCAAGGGCGCCCTGCCGACCCTGGAGCATCTGGCCTATGAGCCTGCCGAAGGGGACGGAGCCGAGCAGGCGGCCCAGGCCAGCTTCGGCCAGAGCGTGGACCTGCGCCCGGTGTTGCCCAAGGCCAAGGTCATCCTCTCCCTCGGTGCCGACTTCCTCAATGGCGAAGACCCCGAGGCTCTCGGCGCCTGGGGCGCCCAGCGCCGACTGCAAACGGCGCAGGATCCCATCAACCGCCTCTGGGTGCTGGAGGGCCCCCTGACCCTCACGGGCACCAACGCTGACATGCGGGTGCCCGTCGCCCCCTCCCGCCTGGGCGCGATCGCCTTCGCCCTGGCGAAGGAACTGGCCGCCAGCGGCCTGCCCCTGCCCGCAGGCGCAGACTTGTCCGCTCTTCCGGCGGGCCTGCCCGCCGAGTTCCGCGAGTCCACCGTGACCTGGGCAAACCTCCTCCAGGACCTGCACCACGCAGGGCGCCAGGCCGTGGTGCTCTGCGGCGCCCAGATGCCTGCCGAAGCCCACCAGGCCGCCCACCTGCTGAACGCGATGCTCGGATCAGAAGCCGTAGCCATGGTGCCGGTCGAGCCCCTGGCCACGGTCAAGGATCTGGCCGCCGCCAGCCAGCGCATGGCCGCCGGTCACTATGGCGCCGTGATCTTCTGGGGCGTGAACCCGGCCTTCTCCTATCCCGGTACCGCGGCCTGGCTGAAGGCCGTGGGCCAGGTGCCCTCCCGCATCTGGATTGGCGAAGTGGAGGATGAGACCGCGGCCACCTGCCAGCTCCTGCTCCCCGAGAGCCACTGGCTAGAGAGCTGGGGAGACTTCAGCACCTTGGGGGCCACGGTGCTGCAACAGCCCACCGTAGGCACCCTCTACGACACCCGCCAGGGCGAGGACATCCTGCTGGGCCTCCTCCGGGCCCTGGGCGCGGCGGCTCCCGATACCTACCATGTCTACCTCCAGGCCCGCTGGCAGCAGCAGGTGCTCCACGGAGCCAGCTTCGAGCAGGCCCTCCATGATGGCCTCCTGAGGACTGGAACCCAGGGGAAGCCTCCCGCCTTCAGGGGCACCTCCGTGACGACCGCCGTGAAGGCAGCCACGGCAGCCCGCCGCCAGGGGATGGAACTGGTGCTCTTCCCTGGCTTCGCCACCCATGACGGCCGCCATGCCAACAACAGCTGGCTTCAGGAAACGCCGGATCCCATCACCAAGATGACCTGGGACAATCCGGTCATGGTGTCCGTCCAGGACGCCCAGGCCCTGGGCATCCAGGAGGGGGACCTCGTCACAGTGGCCCTGGAGGGCCTCTCCCTGAAGCTGCCCGCGATCATCCAGCCGGGCCAGGCCAGGGGCGTGCTGGCCCTGGCCCTCGGCTACGGCCGCGCCACGGGCGCCGTGGCCAAAACCGCTGGGGTCAATGCCTACCCCCTGGTGGGCAGCGACCCGGCCAGTTCCCAGGTGCGCGCCGGGGCGCGGCTCGCCAAGGCCGGCGGCCGCAAGGAGTTGTCCCGCACCCAGAGCCATCACCGCATGGAGGGCCGTGACCTCGTCCGCTCCCTCACCATGGACGAGTTCGCCCACCACCCCCAAGGGCATCATCACCAGCCGGAGCTTCTGAGCCTCTACGAAGAGCAGCAGTTCCCCGACCACAAGTGGGGCATGGTCATTGACCTGGCCAGTTGCGTAGGTTGTTCCGCCTGCGTGGTGGCCTGCCAATCCGAGAACAATGTGCCGGTGGTGGGACCGGAGCAGGTGGCCCGGGGACGGGAAATGCACTGGATCCGCATTGACCGCTACTACGAGGGCGAGCTGGACAACCCGAAGGTGGTGCACCAGCCCATGCTCTGCCAGCACTGCGATAGCGCCCCCTGCGAGAATGTCTGTCCGGTCAACGCCACCAACCACAGCCCCGATGGCCTCAACCAGATGATCTACAACCGCTGTGTGGGCACCCGGTACTGTGGCAATAACTGCCCCTACAAGGTGCGGCGCTTCAACTTCATGGAGTACACCGCCTACCAGACCGAGCCCGGGACCCTGGTCCACAACCCCGAAGTGACCGTGCGCCCCCGGGGCGTCATGGAGAAGTGTTCCTTCTGCGTACAGCGCATCAACGATGTGAAGATCCGCGCCAAGGGCGAAGGCCGCCGCATCCTAGATGGCGAAGTCACCACCGCCTGCATGGCGGGCTGTCCCTCGGATGCCATCGTCTTCGGCGACCTGAAGGACCCCGGAAGCAAGGTGGCCCGCCTGGTGGCCGACCGACGCGCCTACAAGGTTCTGGAAGAACTCGGCGCCAAGCCCGCCATCTCGTACCTGGCCGATCTGAAGAACCCCGCAGTCAAGGGAGGTCTCCATGCGCACTGACGCTGTTCCCGCCGGTCCCCTCCCGGGGGCCCTGCTGGAACCCGCCCTCACCGAGGGCAGGGTCACGGCCGGAAGCCTCGATGACCAGGTGCTGGCCTTCCCCGAGAACCGCCCCCCCCGGCAGTGGTACTTCGGCCTGGCCATCACCCTCACCGCGCTGTTCATCGGCCTGGGGTTCATCGGCTACACCTTCCTCACGGGCATCGGTGCCTGGGGCAACAACAGCCCCGTGTTCTGGGCCTTCGACATCATCAACTTCGTGTTCTGGGTGGGCATCGGCCACGCCGGCACGCTGATCTCGGCGATCCTGTTCCTGTTCCGCAAGCGCTGGCGCAACGCCATCGCCCGCTTCGCCGAGGCGATGACGATCTTCGCGGTGATGTGCGCCGGCCTGTTCCCGCTGATCCACGTCGGCCGGCCCTGGCTGGCCTTCTGGCTCTTCCCCTATCCGAACCAGCGGGCGGTGTGGACCAATTTCCGCTCGCCCCTGCTCTGGGACGTGTTCGCGGTCAGCACCTACTTCTCGGTGTCGGCCATGTTCTGGTTCCTGGGTCTGGTGCCGGACCTCGCCTCCATGCGCGACCGCGCAACCGGCAAGTGGCGCAAGCGCATCTACGGGATCCTGGCGGTGGGCTGGCGGGGCGCCGCCTCCCACTGGCAGCACTACGAGAAGGCCTACCTGTTGCTC
>JBBIHT010000072.1:0-8238 GCA_037446845.1 Geothrix sp.
GCCGCCAGTGCCACGAACCCCATGTGGCTGACGGACGAGTAGGCCACCAGTTTCTTGATGTCCCGCTGCACCATGGCCACCAGGGCGCCATAGCTGATGGCCAGCACACTCAGCAGGGCGATGGGCTTGGCGTAGTGCAGGGCCGCCTGGGGGAACATGGGGAGGGCGAAGCGCAGGAAGCCGTAACCCCCCAGCTTCAGCAGCACGCCCGCCAGGATCACCGAACCGGCGGTGGGCGCCTGCACATGGGCGTCCGGCAGCCAGGTATGCAGGGGGAAGAGGGGCACCTTGATGGCGAAGGCGAGGGCGAAAGCCAGGAACAGCCAGCACTGCACGGCAAAGGGAAGCACCGAGGCCGCCTGGGTCATGAGCGCCGGGCTGAAGCCCCCGGCCTTGTTGGCCAGGTACAGCAAGGCCACCAGCCAGAGCAGCGAACCACTCATGGTGTAGATGAAGAACTTGTTCGCCGCGTACCGCCGCTCGTCGCCGCCCCAGATGCCGATCATGAGGTACATGGGGACCAGCATGGCTTCCCAGAACAGGTAGAAGAGGAAGAGATCCTGGGCCATGAAGGCACCCAGCATGCCCGTCTCCAGGAACAGGAACATCGCGGCGAAGGTGCCCATGCGATCCTTCACGCTGTTCCAGGTACCCAGCATGGTGAGGGCCGTCAGGAAGGTGGTGAGAAGCACCAGCCACAGGTTGAGGCCGTCCACCGCCAGGGCGTAATCCACGGGCAGGCCCACCAGGGTGAACCAGGGGGCGTGTTCCACCAGGGGAACCCCGGCCGCCACGCCGCGCCCGAGCAGCCAGGACAGGCTCAGGGCGAAGATCGCCAGGGCCACCATGAAACCAAGCATACGAGCCAGGCGCCCCAGGGAATGGGGCAGGGCGAGGATGAGCAGGCCCAGGAGGGTCGGCGCGAAGATCAGGAAGGAGAGGGGATGGGAGTTCAGCCAGGTCATCGCCCCACCTACTTCAGGAAGACATAAAGGAGGGCGGCCGCGCCCAGGGCCATGCTGAGCGCGTAGTTCCGCACGCGGCCCGTCTGGAACAGGGCCATGAAGTCACCGATGACCCGTGTCAGGGCCCCGGGCAGATTCACACCCACGCCATCAATGAGGATCACATCGAAGAGTTTCCAGAGCAGGTTCCCGAACCAGCGAATGGGCCGGAGGAGGTAGAGCTCCACCCCCTCGTCCACATAGTACTTGTTGAGCAGGATCCGATGCAGGACGGGAAACCTCGCGGCTCTGGCCTCGGCCACGGCGAGGCCATCCTTGTAGGAGTAGTAGCCGAAGGCGGCAAAGCCCAGGGCCAGAAGGGTGGACACCGAGGCCAGGGCCCAGGCCAGCTGATGGGTGCCATTTTCGCCATGGGCGCCCTGGGCCCCGTGGGCCTGCCCGTAGGCAAGGGAGGGGGCCAGCCAGGTGCCGATGTGGAACTCGCCGCCGAAGGCTGCCGGCCAGCCCAGCACCACCGATACCAGCACGCCCGCGGCCAGCAGCACCAGGGGGACCGTCATGGAAGCGGGGCTTTCGTGGGCGTGGTCGTGGGCGTGCGCGTCCCGGGGCGCGCCCAGGAAGGCCAGGGTGAAGAGGCGCAACATGTAGAAGGCGGTGCAGCAGGCGGCCACCAGGCCCACCAGCCACAGGGCGGGATTCTTCAGATAGGCCAGGAAGAGGATCTCGTCCTTGCTGGCAAACCCGGAAGTGCCGGGGAAGCCGATGATGGCCAGCGTGGCGATGAGCATGGTCCAGAAGGTGATGGGCATTTTCGCCTTCAGGCCGCCCATCTTGAAGAGATCCTGCTCATGGTGCAGGCCCAGGATCACGCTGCCCGCCCCCAGGAAGAGCAGGGCCTTGAACCAGGCGTGGGTGAACACATGGAAGAAGCCCGCGGCGAAGCCGGAGGCCCCGAGCCCCAAAAACATGTAGCCCAGCTGGGACACCGTGGAATAGGCCAGAACCTTCTTGATGTCCCGCTGCAGCAGCCCGATGGTGGCGGCGAACAGGGCCGTGGCGGCGCCCACCCAGGCCACCACGGACAGGGTGATGGGCGTCAACGAGAACACGGGTGCCAGGCGGCAGATCATGTAGATGCCGCTGGTGACCATGGTGGCCGCATGGATGAGGGCGCTGACGGGCGTCGGCCCGGCCATGGCGTCAGGCAGCCATAGATACAGGGGCAACTGGGCGCTCTTGCCCGTGGCCCCCATGAACAGCATGAGGGTGGCAAAGGTCAGCACGCCGAAGCCCAGCTCGGGAGCCAGGCGACCCGCCTGGGTGAGAAGGTCGGAGATGGTCAGCGTGCCGAAGGCGGCGAAGAGGACCATCATGCCGATGACCACCCCCAGATCACCCACGCGGTTGGCCAGGAAGGCCTTGAGCCCGGCGGCGGAGGCGAGCTCGGTATCAAAGGCGTAGCCAATGAGCAGGTAGGAGCAGAGCCCCACCCCTTCCCAGCCCACGAACATCAGCACCAGGGTGGAGCCCAGCACCAGGGTGAGCATGAAGAACACGAAAAGGTTCAGGAAGCTGAAGTACCGCGCATACCCCTCCTCGTCGTGCATGTAGCCCACCGAGTAGAGATGGATGAGGAACCCGATGCCGGTGACCACCAGCATCATGGTGCCGCTCAGGGGATCCACCACCAGGCCGAAGGGCACGCTGAGCGAGCCCGTGCCCATCCACTCGCCATAGGCCAGCACCAGTCGGTGATCCGGCAGCCCCTTCATGGTGAAGAAGGCGGAGAGGGCCAGCAGCAGGGAGCCGAGCACCACCCCCAGGGCCACGAAGGTGGTGAGGGACTTGCCCGCGCGTTTGCCCAGAAGCCCGTTGAACAGGCATCCCAGCAGGGGAAGGATCGGAATGAGCCAATAGTACTTGTTCATCGGATCCTCACTGCTTCAGGGTGGCGGCCTGGTCGGAATCGGTGGTGTCCCGGTGCCGGTACAGGCTGATCACAAGGGCCAGGCCGATGGCGGCCTCGCAGGCGGCCACGGCAATGACGAAGAGGTAGAACACCATGGCTTCCGCATCGCCGCCCCGGTAGCGGCCGAAAGCAAGCAGGGTCACATTGACCGCATTGAGCATCAGCTCGACGCCCATGAACTGGAGCAGCAGGGTGCGTCGCAGCAGGACGGTCGCCAGTCCGATGGCGAAAAGCAGCAGGGCCACCAGCAGGTACCCCTGAAGGCCGCCGTGAAGGATTGCGTCCAGGCCGGTCATCGCCATCTCCTCACAGATTCCGCTTGGTCAGCGCCACGGCGCCCACCATGGCCGCGAGCAGCATCAACCCGGCCACTTCGAAGCCCAGCAGATGCCCCGAGAACAGGGCATCCCCCACGGCCTGCAAGCTCATGGCGGCCGGTGCGGCACCGCCCTTGCTGGCCAGGGCCTGCAGCCCGGCCGAGCCCAGCGCCAGGCGCAGGGAACCCAGGGCGAAGAGCAGTACCAGGCCAAGGGAAAGCCAGCGTTGCACCGGCCGGGAGGACTGGGCCGCCTCTTCCTCGTGGCTGTTGAGCATCATGATGACGAAGAGCACGAGCACCATGATTGCGCCGCTGTAGACGATGATCTGCAGGGCCGCCGCCACCGGGTTGGCCAGGAGCACGAAGAGTCCCGCCACCCCGAAAAAGGAGGCCACCATGCAGAGCCCGGCGACGATGACATTCTTCTGGAGCAGCATGCCCAGGGCGGCGACGAGGGTGATGAGCGCGAAGAGGATGAACATGCCGGCTCCCTACAACGCGATCGTGCGACGGGGCACGGAAGGAGTGGGATCCTGGGTGATCTGGGCCTTGCCGTCAGTCTCGGCATAGGTGTTCATCAGGTCCCACTTGCCGAACTGCATGGAAAGGCGGTCGTAGGCCGCCACTTCATAGGTCTTCCGCAGCCAGATGGCATCCTTGGGGCAGGCTTCCTCGCACATGCCGCAGTAGATGCAACGGAGCATGTCAATCCTGAACCGGGTGGGCCGCTTTTCCTGGAATCCCTGCGTGATATTGAGCTCGCTGAACTCCTCGGCCTCAATGTCAATGCAACGGGCCGGACAGGCCTCGGCACACATGAAGCAGGCCACGCACTTGATGGAACCGTCCTGGAAGCGCTTCAGCTCGTGCAGGCCCCGGTAGCCCTCGGGCATCTCCTTCTTCATCTCGGGGTACTGGATGGTGTAGCGCTTGGCGGTGGGGGTGAAGAGCTGCTTGATGAAATGCTTGAAGGTGACGGCCATGCCCTGGAAGATGGGCCACACATAGGTTCGGTCCAGCCAGCTCAGCTCGATCTTCTTGACAATGACAGCCATCGCCCCCTCCTCAATGGCCCTGGCTCAGGCGCCAGGCGTGGAACAGCAGGTTGACCATGGACAGGGGCAGCATGGCCTTCCAGCCGAGGTGCATGAGCTGGTCGTATCGGAAGCGCGGCAGGGTCCAGCGGATCCAGACGAACACCCAGGCGAAGAAGACCATCTTCACCAGGAAGCTGGCCACGGTCAGCAGCACGGGCGGATGGGCCATGAACGGCACCTGCCACCCGCCGAAATAGAGGGTGGCCACCAGGGCCGAGGCCGTCATCATGTGGGCATACTCGGCCAGGGCCAGCAGGCTGAATTTCATGCTGCCGTATTCGGTGTTGAACCCCGCCACGATCTCGCTCTCCCCCTCCGCAAAGTCGAAGGGAAGGCGGTTCGTTTCGGCGAACATGCAGGTGAAAAAGACCAGGAATCCCAGGGGCTGATGGAAGACATACCAGTTGGGCAGCACCTTCCAGAAGGTGCCCCCCTGGGCGCTGATGATCTCGGACGGATCGTACCCCCCCGCCGCCATGAACAGGGCCACCACGCAGAGGCTCATGCCGATCTCGTAGCTCACCATGGCCGCCGAGGAGCGCATGCCGCCGAGAATGGACCACTTGTTGTTGCTGGACCAGGCCGCCACCAGGACGCCATAGACCGCCACGGACCCGATGGCCAGGGGATAGAGCATGCCCATGCCGTTGGCAGGATCAAGCACTGACAGGTGAACCATCTGGCCGCCGCTTTCGAAGCTGCGGCCGAAGGGGATGACGGCGAACCCGATCATGGCGGGCACGAAGGCCAGGAACGGCGCCAGCCAGAACAGTCGGCGCGTGGCGTCGGTGGGAACCAGGTCCTCCTTGAAGAAGAACTTGATGCCGTCGGCCAGGAGCTGGCCCAGGCCCAGGATGCGGAACCGCCCCAGGATGGGCGCCCGGTTCGGCCCGATGCGATCCTGGATCATGGCGCTACCCCGCCGCTCCACCCAGGTGAACAGGGCCGCCAGCGTCAGCAGACCGAAAAAGACGACAAGGACCTTGGCTCCCATCCAGGCGATGGCAGGGGTCGTGTGGAGCAGGCTCGCGAGCGATTCCATGGTCGGCTTCCCGGCAGGGCTTCCCGCAAGGATGCCCAACCCTTCGAGCCTATCAGAGCCATGCCCCCACGGACATGGAGGGAATCCCATGGGGTGGAGGGGATGCGACCTGGGTCACAGCCCGACGCCCCGTGGGGCGCAGCTGGCCGAAGAGCCAAGGCAGGTTCAGGGCTTCGCTTCGATTTTGGACCAGCTGTCCTTCAGCCCCACGGTGCGGTTGAACACCAGTTTCCCGGCACGGCTGTCCGCGTCCACGGCAAAGTAGCCCGTCCGTTCGAACTGGAAGGCCTCGCCGGGCTGGGCGTTCTGGAGGTCGGGTTCCACCCAGGCCTGGGCCAGGACCTGCAGGCTGCCAGGGTTCAGGAGGGTTTTCCAATCCTGGCCCTCGGGCACCGCCATGGGATCTTCCTGGGTGAAGAGAGGCTCGTAGAGGCGCACCTCGGCCTGGATCGCCGAAACGGCGCTGACCCAGTGGAGGGTACCCTTCACCTTGCGGCCATCCGGTGCGTTGCCCCCCCTGCTGGCGGGGTCCCAGGTGCACCGAAGCTCCACCACCTGGCCGACGGCATCCTTGATGACCTCCTGGCAGGTGATGAGGCAAGCCCCCCGCAGGCGCACCTCCGACCCGGGCGCGAGGCGGAACCACTTCCTGGGCGGGACCTCCTGGAAATCCTCCTGCTCCACGAACAGCTCCCCGGTGAACAGGATCCTGCGAGTGCCCCGGGAGGCATCCTCCGGATGGTTCGGCAGCTCCACCTCGAAGGCATCGGCCTCGGTGAAATTGGTGAGGACAATCCTCAGTGGGTGCAGCACGGCCATGCGCCGGGGCGCCCGTCGCTCCAGGTCCTCGCGGATGCAGAACTCCAGCAGGCCGGCATCGGCCACCATGTCCCGCTTGGCCACGCCCACTTTTTCGGCAAAGGTTCGGATGGATTCAGGCGTGTAGCCCCTGCGCCGCAGGCCGCAGATGGTGGGCATGCGGGGATCATCCCAGCCGCCCACGATGCCATCCTGCACCAGCTGGAGCAGGCGCCGCTTGCTCATGACGGTTTGCGTCAGATTCAGCCGGGCGAACTCGATCTGCCGAGGCAGGGGCCGCTGGAAGAACCGGCCGTCCACATCCTGTTCCAGGAACCACTCGTAGAGCGGGCGGTGATCCTCGAACTCCAGGGTGCAGATGGAGTGCGTGATGTTCTCGATGGCATCCGATACACCGTGGGCGAAATCGTACATGGGATAGATGCACCAGGCATCCCCCGTGCGGTGATGGTGGGCGCGGCGGATCCGGTACATGAGGGGATCCCGCAGGTTCATGTTGCCGCTGGTCATGTCAATCTTCGCGCGCAGTACCCGAGAGCCGTCCAGGAACTCGCCCGCCTTCATGCGGCGGAACAGGGCCAGATTCTCCTCGGGGCTGCGGTCCCGGAAGGGGCTGGGCCGCCCCGCCACATGGAAGTTCCCCCGGTACTCGCGGATCTCGGCCTCGGAAAGATCGCAGACATAGGCCTTGCCCTGCTGGATCAGGTACTCCGCGTAGTCGTAGAGGAAGGGGAAATAGTCCGAGGCGTAATGTTCGCTCTTCCAGTCGAAGCCCAGCCAGCGCACATCCTCGCGAATGGAATCCACATACTCCACATCCTCCTTCACCGGGTTGGTGTCGTCGAAGCGGAGGTTCGTGGCGCCCCCGTGGGCCTTCGCCAGGCCGAAATTCAGGCAGATGCTCTTGGCGTGGCCGATGTGCAGGTAGCCGTTGGGTTCCGGCGGGAACCGTGTGAGCACCCGCCCGGCGTGCTTGCCCGCGGCAAGATCCGCCTGGATGATCTCCTCGATGAAGTGGAGCGACCTGGGTTCCGTGGGTTGCTGGTTCATGCGTTCCCCTTGCCCATATCCAAAGTCCACCAGTCACAGGGATCCAGATCCGACACGACGAATCCCTGGCGCATCTCGGAGATTTTCTGGAACCTCGACCCTACGGGGCTATGGAAGCCGGTGGTGATCTCGCCCTGGCCCGATTTAACGCCGAAGTAGAATTCAGACTGTTGCAGCCCCATCCGTTGGGCCACTTCCTGAATGGCTTCCCGGTGATCCACACCCTCCGGAATGCCCTGGATCACTTGCACCGCGTCCCCGGCGATGATGGTGGGTGCATAGGTCGCGACGCCCTGGTCCTCCAGCACGGCCAGGGTGAGGTGGGTGAACTCGGTGAGATCCATCAGAGCCACCGCGCCAGGCGAGCCGCCACCTCGTCCCGGCCCACCAGCATCAGGGTGTCGAAGATGCCGGGGCTCACGGGGCGACCGCAGAGGGCCACGCGCAACGCCTGTGCCAGGTCCTTGGTCTTGAGGCCGTGGCGCTCGAGAATGCCGTTGAAGGCGGCCTCCAGGGCGTCGTGAGTGTAGTCGCTGAGCATGGCCACCTCCCGCAGGGCGGGCTGCACGGCTTCGGTCATGAACTTGTGGACGGCCTTTTCCTCGAATTCGGCGGGCCGCTCGAAGGCGAAGCGCAGGGCCTCGGCCATTTCGGTGAGGGCCTTGCCCTTCTGGGTGGCGTGGATGGCCAACGCTTTCCAGGCATCCGGCTTGGCGGCCCAGGCTTCAGGAAGGAACGGCCGGAGATGGGGTTCCAGCTCCTGCCAGGAGGCCCGCTGGATGAGCTTCTGGTTCATCCAGTGCAGCTTGTCCATGTCGAAGCGGGCCGCGCTCTTCTGGCAGTCGGCCAGATCGAAGAGCTGGATCATCTGCTCGTCCGTGAGCAGTTCCTCCTCGGCGCTTTCCACGGCTCTGCCATCAATCTTCGGCGTCCAGGAAAGCCTTGCGAGGGCGAGGCGCACGGCGGAGGGCAGCAGG
>JBBIHT010000073.1:0-8220 GCA_037446845.1 Geothrix sp.
CCTTGAGGGCGTGCTTGGGCTGGATGGGCTCGGCCTTCTTGCCCTTTTCCAGCCGGGCCATGTGGCCGAACTGGCTCTCGGTGTAGACCGTGCCGGGCTCCCGGGGGTCCACCTGCACGAAGCCGCCATCGCCGCCGAAGATGTCCTTCCAGCCGTCCGTCTGCTGGTGGGGCTTCAGGGGCTTGGCCGGGCCCATCATCACGCCGTTGTCCTGGAGGCCACCGTAGATGCGATAGGGTTCGGCCCGGTCCGTGGTGATGGTGTAGAACTGCCCTACGGGCAGGTTCTTGACGGTGCGCCAGGTTAGGCCCTTGTTGGTGGACACATTGAGGCCGCCATCATTGCCAAGGACCAGGCGGTGGCCGTCCCGGGGATCCACCCAGAGGGCGTGATGATCGGGGTGCATCACGGACCAGTCGTCGCCGTTGATGCCCTGGAATGAACGGCCCCCATCCTCGCTGCGGATGGCCGGCATGCCCAGCAGGTACACCCGCCGGTCATCGCTGGGATCCACCCGTACCTGGCCGAAGTAGTAGCCGTAGGAGTAGGACACCTCATCCAGGCGGCCCTCGTGGGTGCGGATCCAGGAGGCGCCCCCATTCTCGGTCACATAGAGTTCCGGGCCGATGACCCGGGTGCTCATCATGGCCCGGTCGGCATCCCCCATCCAGTCGAGCAGATCCTCCACCTTCACCCTGCCTGCCCGGAGGTCCGCCCGCAGGCCATCCACCGTGAGTGTCTTGGGATAGCCGTATTCCTTGAGGAAGGCCCTGATGCGCTTGGGGTCGAGCCCCGCCAGAGTCCCTTCGTCCAGGGTGCGCAGGCGCTGAAGGGTGAGCGCCCCGGGATCCTCGAAGGGATCCTTCTCCTGGTCGGGCCGCAGGGCTTGGTTGTCGAGAAAGGCGTAGAGCTTCCTGGGGTTTTGACGGCTCTGGGCCAAGCCGATGCGACCCAGGCCGGGGCCGGAGGGCAGGCCCACGGTCAGGGGCTTCCAGGTGGCGCCGCCATCGGTGCTCTTGAACAGCCCTGAGCCAGGGCCGCTCTCCTGGAAATCCCAGGGTTTGCGATCCTTCTCCCAGAGCGCCGCGTACAGCGTGTCCGGGTCCGCCTGGTCCATGAGCAGCTCCGTGGCACCAGTGCGCGGGGGCGGGGCCAGCACCCTTGCCCAGGATCGGCCTCCATCCGTGGTCTTGTAGATGCCCCGCTCGCCGCCGTCACTGTAGAGCGGCCCCTGGGCCGCGATGAAGGCCACCTCGGCATTCCGGGGATCGGGCACGATGCGGGCGATGCGATGGCTGTCCGCCAGACCCGCCGCCTGCCAGGTCCTGCCCCCATCCAGGGAGCGGAACGCCCCGGCGCCGGGATAGGAACTTCGGCTGGCGTTGGCCTCGCCGGTGCCCAGCCAGATGACCTTGGGCACGCCCGGCTCGCCCCACACCACGGCCACATCCCCCAGGGCGATGGCGGGGCCCCGGTCGAACAGGGGGGTCCAGGTGGCGCCCTCATCCTGGGTGCGCCACAACCCGCCGGTGGCAAAGGCCACGAGCCAGTGCTGGGGGGCCCGGTCGTCCACCGCCAGCGCCACCACCCGCCCGCCCTGGCCCATGGGCCCCACACACCGGACGGGCACACGGGCCAGGGGCGAGGAGGCTTCCAGAGCGGTGCGTTCCGCGAAGGCCCTGCCCTGGAGGGCAGCTGAAGGGGTCGCCGCTTTCGGATGCAGCAGGGTCGGATCCGCAGGCCTGGTGCGGGGGGTTCCTCCCGCCACCAGCAGGGTCGGGAGCAAGGCCAGAACGGACAGGCGCATGGAAACCTCGTGAACTGAGGCCAGCATAACTCAAAGCCCCAGCCCTTCCTGGGGCCGGGAACGGACTCCCTTCCCCGGGCATCCAATCGCAAGCCCCGGAGGAACCGTGCCCTGCACCACCCGATCCGCCACCCGGGCCGCCGCCCAAGCCGCCACCCAAGCCCTGGCGCTCACCCTGCTTGCTCCTTTGGTCCTGCGGGCCCAGGAAAGGATCCGTCCCGTGTCCCTCCATGAAATCACCCTCAACGCCCTCGATGGCAAGCCCCAGGCCCTGGCCGCGTACCGGGGCAAGTTGGTGCTGGCCGTGAATGTGGCCAGCGACTGCGGATATACGCCCCAGTACGCGGGGCTGCAGAAGCTCTACACCGACTACCGGGACCGTGGCCTGGTGGTCCTGGGCTTCCCCTGCAACCAGTTCGGGGCCCAGGAACCGGGCGGAGCCATCCAGATCCAATCCTTCTGCCAGAAAAACTACGGCGTGACCTTCCCGCTGTTCGAAAAGCTGGAGGTGAAGGGCCCCGGCAAGGCCCCGGTGTACCAGTTCCTCACCGCCCGCCATCCTGAGCCCGCCTGGAATTTCCACAAGTACCTGGTGGGCAGGGATGGCCAGGTCCTGCAGGCCTTCGGCAGTGCCGTGACCCCCGAGAGCACGGAACTCAAGGTGGCGATCGAGGCGGCCTTGAAGTAGCTACCGGGTGGCAATCACCGCCGGGGAGGGCATCTGCCGGATCTCCAGGGTGAGCGCCTTCACGCCATTGATGAGGAACTGCATGGCCACGGCGGCGAGGATCAGGCCCATGAGCTTGTTCACCACCTTCGTGCCGATGGCGCCCAGGCGGGCAAACACGGCGGGGGCGTTGCGCAGGAACAGGTAGGTGATCCAGCCGTTGGCCAGGATGGCCAGGAGCACCACGGCGTACTCCCACCAGCCGATGCCCGCGATCATGCCCATCACCGTGGACAGGGTGCCGGGCCCCGCCAGGAGCGGAATGCCGAAGGGAATGATGGCGAAGTCGTCGGGCAGTTTGCGCTCGGCCTCGGCCCGTTCATCCAGGGTGTGCCGCTCCCGGGGATCCTCGCCGTAAAGCATGGAAATGGCGCGATACAGCACCAGCACACCCCCCACGAAGCGCATGGCCAGGGCGGTGAACCCGAAAAAGCTGAACACGAACTGGCCCACGAGGGCAAAGGCCAGCATGGCCAGACCCGCCGTCAGCGCCGCCTTCCGGGCGCTGCGCCGCAGGTCCCGCCGCTCCATGCCCGCCGTGGCCGCGGCGAACACCACCGCGGCGCTGATGGGATTCAGCACCGAGAAGAGCGAAGTGGTGACCCCGAGGGCGAAGGAGGCGGTGGGCAGAGGGCCGAGGGAAGGCATGGGCCAGTGTAGCGGGGGGCCATGGGGAGCGGGTTCTGGAACCCGGCGAGGGGCCGCTACCATGGGGCCATGCGCGATTCGACAGCCCTGCGGGAACAACACCAGCGACGCCTCAGCTGGATGCCCTGGCTCTATTTCGCGCTCAAGCCGAGGCACAAGGCCTGGGCGGAGGCCTGGCAGGCGGAGGTGCAGGCGAGGTTGCTGGCCCAGGAGACGGTGCGCCTGGGCGCCGGCTGTTTTATTGCGCCCGAGGCAGCGATCTTCGGCGAACCGGGCCGGGCGGTGGTGCTGGGAGAGGGGTGCGCCATTGCCGCCCAGGCCTTTCTCCATGGCCCCCTCACCTTGGGGAACGGAGTCAGCGTCAACGCGGGCGCTCGCCTGGACGGCGGTCGCAAGGGCATCCAGATCGGCGATGGCACCCGCATCGCCAGCGGGGCGGCCCTCTATGCCTTCGACCATGGGCTGAAGCCCGACCGGGCGATCAAGGACCAGCCGGTCCGTTCCCGGGGGATCCACCTCGGCCAGGATGTGTGGATCGGGGCCAACGCCGCCGTCACCGATGGCGTTCACATCGGCGACCACGCTGTGGTGGCCATGGGAGCCGTGGTGGCCCGGGATGTGCCCGACTGGGCCATCGTGGCCGGGGTGCCCGCCCTGGTGGTGGGTGATCGCCGCGAACGGTAATTTTTTGCGAAAACAGTCTTGACGAATACGAACAAAAGACGAAAATAGGGTGAATTCCGTGCACGGAGCCCCCATGCGCACTCCCCTTCGCCAGTTCGCCTACAAGCTCAGCGGCTATTTCATGGAGTACGGCCCCGTGGAGGCTGGCTCGCTGGAAGCCGCCAAGGCGGAAATCCGCCAGCGCCTGGGCGTGCACCGTCTACCCTTGGGTCTCCAGGTCTGGGATCTCAGCGAGCGGCCCCTCACCCGCTGGCGGGTGGATGTGGCCAGCTGACCCGGCCCAGCCCCGAAGCGCGTAGCCGCCCGGGAGGCCAAGGCTCCCTCCTACACTGGAGGAATTCCGGGAGCCCTTCTGCGCCTGATCATTGCCGAGAAACCCAGCATGGGTCGCGCCCTGGCGGAAGCCCTGGGGGTGCAGGGGCGCGGTCACAGCTCCCTGGAAGGCAGCGGCCTCATCGTGACCTGGTGTGTGGGCCACCTGGTGGAAGCCCTGCCCCCTGAAGGCTACGATCCCGCCTGGAAGGCCTGGCGTTGGGACCGCCTCCCCCTTTTTCCCGAGCCCTTCCGCTACGCGCCCATCCCGCAGACCCGCGGCCAGTTCGAGGTGGTGGCCCAGTTCCTCAACCGGGAGGATGTCACCGAGGTGGTGAACGCCACGGACGCCGGACGCGAAGGCGAGCTGATCTTTGATCTGGTCTACCGCCTGGCGGGCTGCCACAAACCCGTCCTGCGCTTCTGGACCTCCAGCCTTACGGCCGAGGCCATCCGCGAAGCCTACGGCGCCATGAAGCCCGGCGCGGCCTATGAGGGCCTCCGGGAAGCGGCCCGCAGCCGCCAGGAGGCGGACTGGCTGGTGGGCATCAATGCCACCCGGGCCCAGACCCTGCGCATGCGCCGCCCGGGCGGCGAAGCCGGAGTGTGGAGCGTGGGCCGGGTGCAAACCCCCACCCTGGCCCTCCTGGTGCGCCGGGAACTGGAAATCCGCGACTTCAAGCCCACCCCCTTCTGGACCCTCCGGGCCCGCTTCGCCCATCCCAACGGCACCTATGAAGGGCGCTGGTTCGAGGAAGTGGAAGGCGTCACCCGGGAGCGCTTCGAGACTCCGGCGGCGGCCGAGGCCATGGCAGCGCGGCTGGGAGGCAGGCCAGGGAGAATCCGTAGCGCCACGGGCCGCACGGAAAGGAAGAAGCCGGAACTGCTCTACGACCTCACGGCCCTGCAGAAGGAGGCCAACAAGCGCTTCGGCTTCACCGCTGAGGGCACCCTGGGCCTGGCGCAAACCCTCTACGAGCGGCAGCTCATTTCGTACCCTCGGACCAACAGCCGCTATCTCACGGAGGCCGATGCGCAGAAGGCCCCCGGGTGGATCAAGGCCCTGGCCAAGGGCCAGCTCGCCGAGCTGCAACCCTTCCTGGAGAACCTCCGCAAGCGGTGGCCCGTGAAGCTGGACAAGCGCTTCGTCAACGACCAGGAGGTGGAGGACCACGCCGCCCTGGTGCCCACCGAAAGGCCCGCCACGGGCCTGGCGGGTGACGAATTGCGGATCTACGAGCTCATCGCCCGGCGCTTCCTGGGGGCCTACTTCCCCGATCGCGTGGAAGCCAAGACCACGATCCTCACGGAGGTGGAAGGCGAGCTCTTCAAGACCAACGGCACCGTCCTGAAGGAGGAGGGCTGGTCTGCGGTGGATCCGCCGCACCGGCGCAAGCGGGCCGATAAAAGGGCGGAGGCGGGACCCGAGGATGACACCCAGGACGAACCTGAAGAAGAAACCGAAGGTGGCCTGCCCCTGGTGAAGAAGGGCGAGGCGGTGGCAGTCGCGTCCCTGCAAACCAAAGAGGGCAGGACCACTCCCCCCAAGCGCATGAGCGAAGGCGACCTGCTCTCCGCCATGCAGGGCGCGGGCAAAGAACTGGACGACGAGGCCCTGCGCGGGGCCATGAAGGACTGCGGTCTGGGCACCCCCGCCACCCGCGCCAACATGATCGAGACCCTCATCAAGCGCGCCTACATCGAGCGCAGGCGCACTGGGCTGCTGCCCACCGACAAAGGCATCCGGCTTATCCAGGCCCTGCCTGCGGAGGCCCTGCGCAGCGCGGAGCTAACTGGCCGCTGGGAGGCCCGCCTGGAGCGCATGCGCCGGGGCGAGGAAACCCGCGCCGCCTTCATGACCGATATCCGCGCCTTCGTCACCACCCTGGTGGAGGAACTGGAGCGCGCCCCCGCTCCCCAGCCCCACGGCAGCCCATGTCCCGGTTGTGGCCAGCCCCGGCGCATCATCCCCAGCACCCGCCGCGGGGACTTCTTCCTTCGCTGCTTCGCCTGCGACCTCACCGAACCCCTGCCCAACCTTCACTTGGCGGATGAAGGTCGCTGAGGAACCGCAAGGCCCGTCACGCCCCGCGCCCGCCCCCCTGGGCCCTTGGCCTTCGCAGCGATCCGGAGGCTCAGGCCGGGGCCTGGTGCTCCTTCCACCAGGCCTGTCCCTCGGCCACATCCCGGGCGATCTGCTGGCGCAGCTCCTCCACGGAATCGAACCGGGCTTCCCCACGGATGCCGTGGAGGAAGCGCACGGTCATCCGGGCGCCGTAGAGGTCGCCGTCGAAGCCCGGCAGGTGCGTTTCCACCGTGAGCCGCTGCCCATCGAAGGTGGGTTTCTGGCCCACATTGGTGAGACCCAGGCGGAGACCCGGCCGGTGCGGCAGGTCCACCTGGGTCACATAGACGCCGAAGGCCGGCAACTGCTCCTGCTCCCAGGCCAGGTTCGCCGTGGGGAACCCCAGGTGGCGGCCCCGGCGGTCGCCCTCCACCACCACGCCCGTGAGGGCGTAGGGCTGGCCCAGCCACTGCGCCGCGGCTTCCACCTCGCCCCGCTCCAGGGCCTCGCGAATCCGGGTGCTGGACAGGCGTCCCCCGTCGGCGGCGCGCAGGGCCAGGGTGTGGATGAGGCAGCCCTGGGCCTCGCCCCAGGCCTGAAGGGTGTCCACGGACCCGGCCCGGCTGCGTCCGAAACGAAAGGCGGTCCCCACGAATAATTCGGTGGGCGCCAGGGCCCGCTGCAACCCGGCCATGAAGACCTCCGGCGCCAGCTCGGAAAAGGGACGGCTGAAGGGAATCACCCAGGCCAGATCCATGCCCTCGGCCTCGAAGGCCGCCAGTCGCTGGGCCAGGGTCATGAGTCGCCGAGGGGTTCGCTCTGGGGCCACCACCACGGTGGGGTGGGGGTCGAAGGTCACCACGGCCGCCCGCTGGCCCGCCGCCCCTGCACGCTGGGCGGCCTGTCGCAGCAGTTCCCGGTGCCCCGCATGCACACCATCGAAGTTGCCCAGGGTCACCACGCAGGGGCCCGCGGTCGGAGCCGCATCCAGCTTGTGGCGCCAGACCTCCATCAGGCCTGCTCCACGGGCCAGGCCAGGCTGGCCACCACACTGCCCGCCAGCACGGCCGCGATCACCAGGAGGCTGTACTGCACGGGAATATGCACCCAGTCCGCGATGCACATCTTGATCCCGACGAAGGCCAGCACCACGGCCAGGCCGGTCTTCAGGCGATGGAAGCGGTCCATCATCTTGGCCAGCAGGAAGTAGAGGCTCCGCAGGCCCATCACCGCGAAGATGTTCGAGGTATAGACCACGAAGGGATCCCGGCTCACCGCCAGCACGGCCGGAATGGAATCCACCGCGAACACCATGTCGGTCACCTCGATGGTGAGGAGCACCAGCAGCATGGGCGTGGCATAGTGGCGGCCCGCCCGGTGCACCCAGAAATGCTCATGGCCCCCGGTTTCGTCGAAGGGGATGAGACGCCGGAAAGCCCGAACCAGGGGGTTCTGGGTGGGGTCCGCCGCCCCTTCCTTCGACACCAGCATCTTGATGCCCGTGAACACGAGGAAACCGCCGAACACATACATCATCCATTCAAAGCGGTTCAGCAGGGCTGTGCCCGCCAGGATCATGAGCGCCCGCATGATCAGGGCCCCCAGCACGCCCCAGAACAGCACCCGGTGCTGGTGCCGCAGGTCCACCTGGAAACTCTGGAACACCAGCACGAACACGAACAGGTTGTCCACGCTGAGGGACTTCTCCAGCACATAGCCCGTGAGCCACTCCAACCCCTTCTGATTGCCCTCGGTCTGGAAGATCAGGGCACAGAACAGCAGGGCCAGGGTGATCCACACGGCGCTCCAGATCCCCGCCTCCCGCATCGTCGGGGCATGAATCTTCCGGTTGAACACCCCCAGATCCAGGGCAAGCATGAGAAAAACAAAGGCATGAAAGGCGGCCCAGGCCCACCAGGGCGCAGCTTGCAACAGGACATCGAACAAGGGACCTCCGTTCCTCCAGCTTAGCCAGGG
>JBBIHT010000074.1:0-8198 GCA_037446845.1 Geothrix sp.
ACATGGGAGAACTTGCAGAGCTGCTTGGAGTCAGAAGCAGCACCGGTGACCGTGGCGCCAGTGCCGTCGGTGTAGCTGCCCCAGGTGGTGTTGTAGCTGCTGAGGTCGTGCTTGGTGCCCTTGATCGTGGCATTGAGGCCAAGGCTCAGGGTGCCGGCGATCAGGGTGAAAAGAATGCGCTTCATGGTGAAGCTCCTAAAAAAAAGGGGGGGGGTGGGAAAACGCCGGGGCCGTTATAGGCCAACGACAGGGGTTGAAACGGGTTTCTGAGCCGGGGCGGGCGTGTCGTCCCCCGGCAGATACTGGAAGCGCTGCACGCGCTTGTTGAAGGCGTCCGCCACATAGATGGCGCCATCTTTGCCAACCGCGATGCCTGCAGGATTGGCCAGGGTGCCCGGGGCGGAACCACCGGAGGACACGGGCAACAGCACCTGGCCATCGGGGCGGAAGATCTGGAAGTTGCTGAAGCGGCCATCCACCACATAGAGGTGGCCTTCCGGGCTCTGGGCAATGCCCTTGGGCAGGGCGAAGGTGCCGGAGATATCCCCCTGCTGGCCGAAGAAGCTCAAGTACTTGCCCTCGAAGTTGAAGAGCTGCACCCGGAAGTTGGCCGTGTCCACCACCGCAAAGCCCTTGCCAGGCAGGATGCAGCAGTAGGTGGGGAAGTTGAACTGGCCGATCTTCTCGCCGCGGGAGCCTACCTTCTTGAGCTTTTTCAACCCTCGGCTGAAAAGCAACACCGTGTGATCGCCCCCATTGACCACCACCACCAGATCCTTGGCCTCATCCACCGCCACGCCCACGGGGCGACTGATGCCAGCTTCGGGACCAATGGTGCGTATGCGGCGGCCTTCCTTGTCATAGACGGAGAGCTGACTCTGACCGCTGTCGGTGGCGTACACATACTTGGAATCCACCGCGATGCCCGTGGCAGCCGTGGGGGCCTCGGGGCTCAGCTTGGAGAAGTACCACTGTTTCTTTTTGGCGAAATCCATGCCGATGACGCCATCCACCGCATCGCCCACAAACAGCACACCCTGGTCATCCACCGCCACGGACACGGGTTGCTTCAGCCAGCGGGCTTCCTGCCCCTTGCCCGACAGCCGATCCAGGAAGCTGGTGCGCTTTTTGGCGCCCAGGTCGAACTCATTGCGATACTGGGCCACCCACTTCACCCGGGCCTTGGCGGGGGGGGCGGGCCACACCAGGCTGGAGGCCGCCGGAGGGTCCGCCTTCTGGGCGGAAAGCCCGGACCCCGGCCCCAGCAGGAAGGCAGCGAGGACAAAGCGGCATCGCAGATTCATGGAAGATTCCTAGGGGAATGGGGGATAGGGCCATGAAGTGATTTGCGATCTTCAAGGCGAGAATACTGTGGACTTGAAGGGCATGAATAAGATGCCACCCATGTGTGACACCCGCATCAGAAATGTGCGTGACACTTGTCACACTTAACGACTTCCCCATCAAGTTTTAACAATGCTATATAAACTATTGAATTAAAATAATTAATGAAAAATTTTTGGCTATCCGTAGATCAAGATCGCGACCTCTGCAAGGATTCCTGACCATGACAAAGCCAAGACCGCATGACCATATCATCAGGCCCAAAAGACCACTGAATCCACAGAGCCAGGGTGGAATTGCGATCGAAATTCAGAAGGGGCTGTTGTAAAAACCACGCAACCGATTGATGCTGCGATGGCCTAAAGAACACCGTGAATGCACCGGCAGGGCATGCCGCGGCCCAGAACTCGCCGCCCACCACCGCCCACTCCCAGGTGCGTTCAGGGTTTCCCTGGGGACGGTGGGGCCGGGGCGAGGGGGGCCCGTCCCGGCCGCGGGCGCACCGGTCTAGACTGTTCATGGCTTTTCCCGCTCCCAAGGACCTTGCATGCACCGTTTCCTCCCCTTCCCTGCTTTGCTCCTGCTGGCTGTCCTCCTGGGCTGTGGCGGGGGTGGTTCCTCCCCCGCCCCCACGCCGGCGGGGACCCTCGCCCTTCGGCTGGGCTCGGATAGTTTCCCGGGCTACAGCCAAGTGGTGGTGAGCGTGGAGAAGGTGGAAGGCAGCCGCGACGGCAGCACCTGGACGCCCCTGGGGGAGGTGAAGGCAACCTTCGACTTGATGACCCTGCAGAATGGCCACAGCGTTCTGATCCTGCCCGCCACGCGGATGAATACCGGCACCTTCGCGCAGTTCCGGCTCACCTGGGCCACGGTGAACTACCTGGACAATACGCGCCAGCCGGCCTTTGTCATGCCTGCGGGAGCCGCCTC
Organism: Geothrix sp.; assembly: GCA_037446845.1. Lineage (GTDB taxonomy): Bacteria > Acidobacteriota > Holophagae > Holophagales > Holophagaceae > Geothrix. Next base: position 2,275 of record JBBIHT010000074.1, read on the forward strand.
GGGCCAGATTCTCGCCCTGCCCGCCACCACCACGATCACGGGCCCCGTCACGATCTCCGCGAACACAGACACGGTGGCCCAGTTGATGTTGAGCGGCCAGCAGGCCGTGCAGGAACGGGCAGGCACCAGCCCCTTTCGCTTCCAGGCCACGGGCCGGGCCCTCGACCTGGCCAGCTGCGCCCGCATCACCGGCCGCCTCAGCGATGGGAATGGCATCCCCTCCGTGGAGGTCTTCGCCGAGACCGTGGATGGCCTGGGCCTGGCGACCCTGCAGCGACGGGCCTTCACGGACACCTCGGGGAACTACACTTTGGAGGCGTTGCCCACCGGCAGCCTGTACTTTATCGCGGCCCAGCCGGCGAGCCTGACCACCGACTATGCTGCGGTGGCGGCGGCGCCCGTGGATGCCACGACGCCCACCGCCTTCACCCGGGACCTCGCCTTCAATGCATCCCAGGCGCCGGGGTCGCTCCTGCTCACCCTCAACCCGCCCTCAGCCCCCACCGAGGGCAGCTGGGGAGAGCTGCGCCAGACCCTGGCCACTGGCGCCTCCGGCAGCGCGACCCTGATCGTACGCTCCCAGGGCGTCATCACCGGGGCGGTTCAGGACCAGGTTTCCTTCCTGGGCCTGGCACCTGGCATCTACGGGGTGACCGCCCAGCGCAGTGCCGCCGGTGGCGCGCCGATCATGAAGATCGGCGCCCAGGTGTCCGTGAGTTCGGGTGCCACGGCCACCGCCACCTTGAGCTATCCCTGAGGGAAGTCCTCTCCGCAAAAACACCCGCATGCCGCGGGCGTTTTTGCGGAGAGGTTAGAGATGGCTACACGATGCGCTTCATCCATCCATGGGTATCGGCCAGGAGGCCATGCTGAAGGTTCAAGAGGGTCTCGCGGAGCTTGGCAGCCACGGGGCCGGTCTCCCCGCGGTTGATCTCCCAGTCGCCACGGGCGGATTTCACGCGGCCGATGGGCGTGATGACGGCGGCGGTGCCGCAGGCGAAGGCTTCGGTCATGCGGCCTTCCTTCAGGGCCGCGTCCCATTCGCTCACGCTGATCTTGCGCTCCTCGGCACGGTAGCCCTGCTCGCGGGCCAGCTGCAGCAGGCTGTCCCGGGTGATGCCGGGCAGAAGGGTGCCGGTGAGCTCGGGGGTGACGACCACGGTTTCGCCCTTTTCCTGATAGACGAAGAAGATGTTCATGCCTCCCATCTCCTCGATGAACTGGCGCTGCACCGCATCGAGCCACACCACCTGGTCGCAGCCCTCGCCCTTGGCCTGGCGCTGGGCCACGAGGCTGGCGGCGTAGTTGCCCGCACACTTGGCGAAGCCGGTGCCACCGGGCGCGGCGCGCACGAAGTCCTCGGAGATCCACACGGTGACGGGCTTCACGCCCGCGGGGAAGTAGGCGCCGCTGGGGCTGGCCATGAGAATGAACTGGTACTCGTTGCTGGGGCGCACGCCCAGGGCGGCCTCCGTGGCGATCATGAGGGGCCGCATGTAAAGGCTTTCGCCAATGGCCGAGGGCACCCAGGCCTGGTCCTGGGTGATGAGGGCGCGGGCGGCGCCGAGGAAGATCTCCTCGGGCAGTTCGGGCATGGCAAGGCGGGCGGCGGAGTTGTTGAACCGGTGCGCGTTGGCCTCGGGACGGAAGCTGGCGATGTGGCCATCAGGCTGCTTGTAGGCCTTGAAGCCCTCGAAGATCGCCTGGCCGTAGTGCAGCACGGAGGCGGCGGGATCCAGCTCGATGGGCCCGTAGGCCTTGAGCACGCCCCGGCCCCAGCCCTGGCCTTCCTTGTAGGGCACCACCACCATGTGATCGGTGAAGCGCCGCCCGAACCCGGGGTTGGTCATGCGCTGGGCCCGTTCCTCGGGGCTGGCGGGATGGCTGGAAGGCCGAAGTTCGATCATGGCGTCAGAGGTGGTGAGGCTCATGGGTGCTCCTTTCGGGAGGTAGGACCGGGAATCAGGCCCGGTGGACCAGATGACCGAGCCGCGCGATGGCGTCCCGGGTGGTGACTGGGTCGTGGGTGGAGAAATTGAGGCGAAGGCAGTTGGTGCCCCGACCATCAGCGAAGAAGAGAGGGCCCGGCGCGAATCCAAGTCCATGCTGGAGGGCTTCGCGGTGCAGATCGAGGGCGGAAAAATCATCGGGCATGACCACCCACAGGTGCATGCCGCCCTTGGGCTCGGAAACCTGGGTGCCCTCGGGAAAATGCTCCGCCAGGGCCTCCACCATGGCATCGCGCCGTTCCTTGAGGGCCCGGCGCAGGCGGGCCAGGTGGCGGCGGAAGCCCCCGCTGTCCAGGAAGCGCGCCACCACGGCCTGGGTGAGGGGCGGCTGGCCGATGGTCTGCACTTCCTGCAGCCGCGCCATGCGCCGCAGCAGATCCTCCCGGGCGACGAGGTAGCCCAGGCGCAGCCCCGCCGCCAGGGACTTGGAGAAACTCCCCAGGTGGATCACATGCTCGGCCCCCTCCAGGCAGCGGAAGGGGGGCACGGAATTGCCGGTGAAGCGCAGATCGCCGTAGGCCGAGTCCGTCACGAGCATCACGCCGTGGGTGCGCGTGAGGGCCAGCACGCGTTCCCGGCGCGTCCTGGACTGGGTCATCCCGGTGGGATTGTGGAAGCTGGGCACCGTGAAGAGCATCTTCGCTTCGCTGCGCTGGAGCGCCGAGGCCAGGCGCTCGGGATCCAGGCCCTGGCGATCCACGGGCACGGGCACCGCCTCCCGACCCAGGGCCCGGATGAGCGCCAGGATGCCCACATAGCAGGGACTTTCCACCAGCACGCGGTCCCCGGGCACCGTAAAGGTTTCCAGGGCCAGGGACAGGCCCGCCTGGGCGCCTGGCAGGGCGCGGATGCCCCAGCCCTCGGCGAGGCCCTCGCCCTCGGAAGCCAGCCAGCGCTGTACCGCCTCCAGGTAGGGCGCATGGCCCGCCGGGGCGGCGTACACCCAGGCCTCGGGTCCCAGGTCCTTGAGCACCTGGGCGGTGAGCCGGCGCAGTTGTTCGCCCGGCAGCAGGTCCGAGGGGATGAAACCCGCCGAGAAGCTCACCAGATGCCGGTCCTGGGCCCGTTCCAGCGTCTCGCCCAGCCAGGAGCCCAGCTCGCCATCGTGGACCAGCAGGGGCGACCCCTCGAAGGGGAACTCGCTGGACGACCGCAGTCCGGGCGCCTCGGGCAGACGCTGGGCCACGAAACTGCCGCGTCCCTGCACCGTCTGGATCCAGCCGGTGCGCTTGAGGCCCGCCAGGGCCTTCAGCACCGTGAGCCGATGGATGCCCCACCGCTGGGCCAGGGCGGGCACCGCGGGCAGGCGGGCACCCGGCCGCCACTCGCCCAGCTGGATCAGCCCCCGCAGCTTCCGCTGGAGCTGCAGGTACAGGGGGCTGGACGCGCCGGGGTCAAGGGTGGGATCGAGGACCATACCCTTTCAGGTTCGGCCGAATGCCCGAAAACTTCAAAGAAAGAGAAGCCATTGCGCAGGCCAGTGCAGACCTCCGGGCCCGGCGGTGCCCCCGAGGGGAAAATCATAGACCACCCTAGACCACCTTGAGTTCAGCCGCCCCCCCTCAACCGATGCCCAATGGCCGGGTTCCATACCTATGCGAGGGAGGTTGCATGAATCGGTTTCCCGCCACCCCGGCCCTGCTGGCCCTGGCCCTGCTCACCGGCTGCGCGTCCTATTCCCTCTCCTACGACTACGATGTGACGGCCTCCTTCGGTCGCTACCGGACCTTCGACTACTCCACCTCGAAGAAGGGCACCCGGGGAACCACCACCCTCATGGACAAGCGGGTGCGCGCCGCCCTGGAGAGGGAACTGCGGGCCAAGGGCTTCCTCCTGGAAACCACGGCGGATCCTGATTTCCTGGTGACCTACTATCCCATCGTGCAGGAGCGGAAGGTTCGCACCACCACCCATGCACGCCTGGGCATGGGCTGGGGCTTCCGGCGCTTCTACGGGCGCGTGGGCGTGTCCACCAGCCAGGTTCACCGCCACCAGGAAGGCACCATCGTCATCGAGATCCTGGACTTCAAGACGAACCAGATGGTCTGGCAGGGGGCCGCCGCCGGAGCGCTCACCGGACTGGACAACCCCGAGGACGCGGACGAAGGGGTGCAGAAGGCCGTGCGGGACATTCTGGCCAGGTTCCCGCCCAGGTAGGCTCAGCCGGTAACACGATGCGGTCGGCGGGTGACCACCCAAGGGGCCGCTCCGGGAGGGCGTCTCCGGCGGAGGGACCTACCCCTGGCAGGCCCCCCCCCGCGCCCAGTGCAAGAGGGTAGACTGCAGGTTCCAGGAGCGTCCCATGGCCCGGATCACCCTCAAAGGCAACCCCCTTCACACCTCCGGCGAGCTGCCCAGGGAGGGCTCCACCGCCCCTGCCTACACCCTGGTGCGCACCGATCTTTCCGAGATCACCGGCAGGGATCTGGCGGGTCAGCGGGTGGTGCTGAACATCTTTCCCAGCCTGGATACGCCCACCTGCGCCGCCAGCGTGCGGAAGTTCAATGCCCGGGCCGGCGAAAAGCCCAACACCACGATCCTCTGCGTCAGCGCCGACCTGCCCTTTGCCCAGAAACGCTTCTGCGGCGCCGAGGGCCTGGACCATGTGGTTCCTGCCTCCTGTTTCCGCAACGCGGAGTTTGGCACGGCCTACGGCGTGACCCTGGTGGATGGCCCCCTCAAGGGGCTGCTGGCCCGGGCCGTGGTGGTGGTGGATGCAGGCGGCAAGGTGGTCCACGCGGAGCTGGTGCCCGAGATCGCCTCTGAACCCGACTACAACGCCGCCCTGGAGAAGCTGTAGGCCTTCTTCCAGAGGCGCAGCGCCCCTTTCACCGGGCCCACGCCCTCACTGGATCCGGTCCATCTTCCGCAGCTCCGGGAGCTTCCAGGCGGTGGTGGCGACGACCAGCAGGGTCATGCAGCCGCCGAACACCACCGAAGGCACCAGGCCCATCAGGCGGGCGGCCAGGCCACTCTCGAAGGCGCCGATCTCGTTGCTGGACCCGATGAACAGCTGGTTCACCGAGGACACCCGGCCCAGCATGGTTCCGGGCGTGACCGCCTGCAGGAGGGTGGCCCGCAGCACCACGCTCACATTGTCCACGGCTCCGCTGGCAGCGAGGAGCACGCAGCTGAGCGCAAAGGTGCGGCTCAGGGCGAAGGCGATCATGAGCCCGCCGAAGGCGCCCACGCAAAGCAGGAGGGTGCGCCCGGCCTTCCGCAGGGGCGGGTGGTGGGCCAGGGTGAGGCCCATGAGCACCGAGCCCACCGCAGGCGCAGCCCGCAGAACCCCGAGGCCCTGGGGCCCAGCCTGGAGCACTTCCCTCGCGAAGACGGGGAGCACCGCCACGGCGCCTCCGAAGAGTACCGCGAACAGGTCCAAGCTGATGGCCCCCAGCAGCAGGCGCTGGGTGAACACGAAGCGGATGCCCTCTTGGAGACTGGCCAGGATGGAGGCGGCCCTGGGCGCCCTCGGCGGGGCCGAATAGCGCACGCCCAGCAGACCCGCGCTGCCCAGCACCAGGAGGGCGGTCACCAGGAGGTGCCCCGCGGCGGCGCCGCGCCAGGCATAGAGAAGGCCGCCCAGGGCCGGGCCAAGCACCATGCTGGAGTGGAAGACCGAGACGCGCCAGGTGGAGCCATTGGCGTAGAGATCGCGGGGCAGCAGGTCCGTGGCCAGGGCCACCTGGGCGGGGCGGTAGAAGGCCCGGGCCAGCCCCGTCAGGAAGATGATGCCGTAGATGGGCGCCACAGCCAGGGACCAGGCCCCCGCCCGGAAGCGCCAGGTGAACCAGAGAAGCAGTCCTGAGCAGCAGGCCAGCCCCAGGCTCGACCCAAGGCAGAGGCTCCGGCGGTTCAGCCGGTCCGCCACATGGCCCCCGAACAGCGCCGTGGCCAGGAACGGCAGGGCCTCGG
>JBBIHT010000075.1:0-8195 GCA_037446845.1 Geothrix sp.
GGGAAACAGCGCGTGCAGCGGGTTGACGCCGACGAGCGCGGCGCCGCGCTCGCCCCACAGGGCCACCACCGCGGCCAGGTCGGTGAAGTCGCCGATGCCCCAGTTGCGCGCCGAGCGCAACGCGTAGACCTGCACCTCGTACCGCTCGGCGAGGCTGCGCACGAGATCGGCGAGGGCGGCGATGAAATCGGGATGGTCCATGATCCGCCGGTGCAGGGGGGCCGTGGTCTTGATGCCTTCGATGACCAGGGTGTCCAGGGCGCGGCGCATGCGGGCGATGGCCTCAGCCCGATTGCTGCCGTAGGCGATGAGCTTGGCCACCATGGAATCGTAGTGGGGCGGGATGACGGCATCCTGGTGCATGGCGGTATCCACGCGAATGCCGGGTCCACCCGGGAAATGCAGGGCGCTGATGCGCCCCGGGCAGGGCGTGAACTTGAAGGGATCCTCCGCGTTGATGCGGCACTCGATGGCGTGGCCCCGCTGAACCACCTGCTCCTGGGTGAAGCTGAGCTTGCGCCCTGCGGCGATGCGCAGCTGCTCCTTGACGATGTCGAAGCCTGTGACCAGTTCAGTGACGGGATGCTCCACCTGGACCCGGGTGTTCATTTCCATGAAGAAGAAGTCGCCACGCTCGTCCAGCAGGAACTCCACGGTGCCCGCGTTGTAGTAGCCCACGGCGCGGGCGGCCTTCACGGCCGTATCGCAGATGCGCTGGCGCAGCTCGGGGGCCAGCGCGGAGCTGGGGCTCTCCTCGATGAGTTTCTGGTGGCGCCGCTGGATGGAGCATTCCCGTTCGCCCAGGTGGACGATGCTGCCGAACAGGTCGCCCATGATCTGGACTTCGATGTGGCGCGGCTCCAGGAGGTACTTCTCCATGTACACGCTATCGTCCCCGAAGGCGTTCTTGGCCTCGCTGCGGGCCGTGTTGAAGAGGTCGGGCAGTTCCTCGGGGTTGTTGCAGATGCGCATGCCGCGGCCGCCGCCACCGGCGCTGGCCTTGACGATGACGGGATACCCGATCTGTTCGGCCACCAGCAGGGCCTCGTCCACCGTCTCGATGATGCCGTCACTGCCGGGCATCAGGGGCACGCCTGCCTCCAGCATGGTGGCCTTGGCCTGGGCCTTGTTGCCCATCCTGCGGATGATCTCGGGGCTGGGGCCGATGAAGGTGATGCCGCAGGCCTGGCAAACCTCCACGAAGTGGGCGTTCTCGCTGAGGAAACCGTAGCCGGGATGGATGGCATCGCAGCCGGTCACTTCGGCGGCGGCAATGACCTGGGGGATGTTCAGGTAGGACTTCCCGGAGGGCGGTGGACCGATGCACACATCCTCGTCCGCGAATCGCACATGAAGGGCGTTGCGGTCGGCCTCGGAATAGACGGCCACCGTCTGGATGCCCATCTCCTTGCAGGCCAGGATGACGCGCAGGGCGATCTCGCCCCGGTTGGCAATGAGGACCCGCCTGAAGGGTGGCTCCTCCGGGGAGGGGGCAGTTGCCTTGGGGCTGTTGCGTTTGATGGCTGCGCTCATGGCCCTAGCCGATCCTGACCGCGAAGAGGCGCTCGCCATACTCCACGGGCTGGCCGTTCTCCACCAGGACCTTCACCACCTCGCCGGCCAGCTCGCTCTCGATCTCGTTCATGAGCTTCATGGCTTCGATGATGCAAAGGGTCTGCCCCGGCTTGACGAAATCCCCGGGGGACACGAAAGGGGAAGCCGTGGGATTGGGGGCCCGGTAGAAGGTTCCCACGATGGGGCTGGTGACGAAATGAAGGCTGGGATCTTCGGCCGGCACGGGCTGGACCGCAGGGGCGGGTGCAGGAACAGACGCAGGCATGGCCATCTGCATGACCGGAGCCGGCAGGACCATAGGTGCCGCGGCGGCCGCGGTCTGGATCACGGGGGCGGGTCCATCCTTGCGGATGCGGAAACGCATGTCGCCGGCCTCGAACTCGAATTCCTGGAAGGGCTCCCGGCCGGCGAGGGCGATGAGGGCCTTGATGTCCTCCAGGTCCAGGGGCTGATGGGCGCGGGCCGGTGCAGGCGAGGGCTTGGGGGCGGCGACTGTCGGGGCTGCGGTCTTGGGCTTGAGTGGGGTCCTGGAAGGTGCGGCGGATTTCTTTCGAGGGGTGGCCATCACGACTCCAACGATGCAGGTGGTGCTTGGGAAGGCATTGAGCATAGCAAGGGGAGGCTGAAAGATCCCCTCAGGATTCGGGAGGTGGCTCTGTCGCAGGCAGCCTCTTCCTGATGCGGGGGCCGGTTTCTTCTGGACGGAACTCTTTGCGGGCCGCGTCCAGGATGCCATTGAGGAATTGCGTACCTTCCTGGTCGCTGAATTCCTTTACGATCTCGAGCGCCTCGTTGATGACGATGGGGAAGGGCACTTCCTTGACGAAGAGCAACTCGTAGAGGCCCAGGCGGAGCAGGTTGCGGTCCACCACGGCCATGCGGTGGATCTTCCAGTGCTCGGCGTATTTCACCAGCGCTCCGTCAATCTCCTCCAGATGACCATGAACCCCATCCACCAACCGGCGCGCATAATAGAAGGCATCCCGGTTGAGATCCTGGATGGCGTAGAACCCGGCGAAAACCTGGTCCGGCTGGTAGCCGGTCAGGTCCATGGCGTACAGCATCTGCAGGGCGTACTCGCGCCCTCTCCGGCGGACACCCATCTACTTGCGCCCCGGGGCGCCCTTGAGGGCATGGGCCAGGTCAACCATTTCCAGGACGCTCTGGGCCGCTTCCCAGCCCTTGTTCCCCATCTTGGCGCCGGCCCGGTCAATGGCCTGCTCCACGCTGTCGGTGGTCAGCACGCCGAATCCAAGGGGCAGGCCGGTCTCCAGGGCCACCTGGGCGGCGCCCTTGGACACTTCCCCGGCGATCATGTCGAAATGCGGAGTACCGCCACGGATCACGGCACCCAGCAGAATGACGCCTGCGTAGCCACCCCCCTGGGCCACCAGCCTGGCGACCTGGGGCAACTCGAAGCTGCCGGGTACTCGGATGAGGTCCATCTGTTCTTCGCTGCCGCCGTGGCGGAGGATGCAGTCTTTCGCCCCCCCGATCAGCCGCTCCACGATGAAATCGTTCCAGCGCGAGGCGACCAGGGCGAAACGGTCGCCCTTGTGCACGCGAATGTGGCCCTCAAAGATCCCCATGGGAACCCCCCGAAAGGTGGTCAAGAACGGATGAGACTAGCACAGGCCGCATGGATGTTCACTCCGAAAAAGTCCAGAGGCGCAGGGTGCCCGCCCTTCCCCATGGTCCTGCCCCATGGGGGCGGTGGGTTCGAACAGCCCTTCGTCCTCTTGCCCCCTGCCTCCTCATCCGTCCCGCCATGTTCCATTGGAATTGAATAAAGCGAGAATAAAACGAAAAATGTCGAATGTTGTGCGCCTGGCCCTGCCAACCGCGCCTCCTCGACCAGACCCTGCTCCATCGTTGCGTGGCGGAGCACTGGCCCCGGGTTCGCAGTGCCTGTGAAGCCCACGGACATCCCCTCCCGGCCTTCGTTCAGCGCGAGTTGGATTCCTACCTGCGCCGCGGCGACCTGCGGGAAGGCTTCCTCCGCATCCACTGCGCGGGTTGCGGCCACGACCGGCTGGTGCCCTTCTCTTGCAAAGGGCGAGGTTTCTGCCCCTCCTGCGGCGGATGAAGAATGGATGAAGGCGCCGCGTGGCTCTGCGAGCGCGTTCTGCCACCTGTGCCACTGCGCCAGTGGGTGCTCAACCTACCGAAGGTGCTGCGCTACCTGCTTGCGTACGACGGGAAGCTCTGTCGGGCTGTGGCGAAGGCGGCCATGCTGGAGGTCTTCCGCTATGAGCGTCTGAGGGCGCGACGGGCGCTGGGGTTGACTTCCACCCGGATGGCCCACACGGGGGCAAGGGTGGCGGCGCAGAGATTTTGCTCAGCCCTGAATCTCAACATTCACTTCCATGCGCTTGTCCAGGATGGCGCCTTCGTCGTGGATACTTTCGGCCATCCAGACTTCCAGGAACTGGCCCCGCCGAGTCTGGATGACCTTAACCAGGTAGCCGTTAGGATCGCCAAGGCGGTGCTGGTCCTGCTGCGCCGCCGCCAAACCTGGCTGGACGATCTGGACGAAGCCGAAGATCCCGTGGCCCAGCAGAGCGAGTCGCTGGCAGGGATGGCCAAGGCTTCGATTTCTGGAACCCTGGTTTTTGGTTCAGCAGGGGCGAAACCCGTGCGCCTGAAGGATGCGCGGGTCTGGGTGCCCGAGCAGATGGAGCGGGCCGGTAAGGCTTTGGGTTGCGTCCTGGATGCCGCGGTGCGCGTGTCGGCGGATGACAGGTTCCACCGCGAACGCCTGTGCAGATATTTGCTGCGGCCTCCGTTGGCGAAGGGTCGGTTGCACGGGACCATGGATGGCAAGTACGCTCTCGGGTTGAAGACACCCTGGCCCGACGGCACTCGAGTGATTTTCTTCAATGGCGAGGAACTGGTGGCGCGGCTATCGGCCCTGGTACCGCCGCCCAGGATGCATCTGGTTCACTACTTCGGATTCCTGGCCCCGAATGCCAGGCTGCGGAAACAAGTGGTGCCCGAACCACCAGAGGACGCCGATCAGGATCTCTGCGGCCATAGCGTGGCCTACCAGGAAACCCGCAAAGGCCATACCATCCGACGGCGCTGGGTGCCCTGGGCACAGCTCCTCCTCAAGGTGTTCTCGGTAGATGTGATGGTGTGCCCAAAGTGAGACTGTCGCATGCAACGCATCGCGGTCATCCAACAGCCCAAGGTGATCGCTTCGATCCTCGACTGCATCAGCCGGAAGGAACTCCCTCCTTAGACTGGGGGTTCTCCTCCGAAAATCAGGCCAAATTTCAAACGAGGGCCACTCGACCCATGGCAAGGCTCTGCCCCAATGTTGGTGAAAAGGCGCTTTGACAACCGAGAAACGGGCCCCAGGAAGGCCCAGAAGGCAATCCAACTCTCAAACACCTGCCTCAGGGGCGCACTCCATAGGCCCGCACACCTTGTTCTCTAGCCCTCAATCATCGGCTCGGGTCAAAAGGGGGCCTTTGAATTCCCTATTCACTGGTTGCAACCCAAAGAATTGCTCCGGGCCCGGTGACGGCCGCCTCCCTCGTGGGAGGTGGACGCGAAGGCAGGTGCCGGGCAACCCGGGAGGGGGAACCCTCCTCCAGGCGGGCCCCCGCCTACTTCACCAGACTGCAGGCCAGGCCATCATTCCAGATGCGCAGGAGCTGAGCGCGGTCCTCCTTCCACGAAGCCACGCCCTTGTCCCGGTGGCTGGCATCGAAGAACGCCGGCTCCAGGGACTGATCGAGGTGGAGCTGGACGACCGGCAGGCCTCCCTGGACCTGCGCTTGAGCCTTCCAATGCAGGGTTCGAAAGGCCGTCGTGATGTCGAGGAACGGGAGGACCGGGCGTAGCGCATAGGGTAGACGGTAGGTCGCCTGAAGTTCCAGCCGGCCAAGGCGATTGCTCTCCACCGGGAATCGGCGGACACGATGGGATGACTGAATCGATGGGGGAACCCCAGGCATCCCCCATGCCGGGAGCACGTCATCCTGGCCTTCCCTGCGGAGAGCCCCTGGTTGGCGAAGGGTGGCGCCGACCCTGAAGGGGTTTGACAAGTCCCAGGGATCCCCCTGGGACTGGAGCACCAGGGAGGCGGTTGGAGGGAGATCTAGCCATTGCGCCAACAGGTCCTGAAGGGCCTTGTTACCTTGGGTCGCGAAGGCACCCCTCAGCCCAAGGGACTCGCCGACCTCCTCGATGCTCAGCTGGGCCACCACCGATCGTCCGGCATCCACCTCGCCCTCGATGGTGATGCGGGCAACGGGGACCTGTACGGCAGCCGCAGGAACCCTCACCCACTGCGCGCCCCGTGGCGTGCAGATCATGACCCGGCGATTGCGATGCACCGCTGGCAGCAATCCCAGCGGGGTGAACCGGCTGGTAGGGTCCACCAGGAGAAAGCGCCCCCCGGAGGTGACGACTTCGGCGGGGAACCCAAGGCTCTCCTTGAGGGCGATGGCACTGATGACATGGTCGAAGGAGGTGAAGCTCGGTTCTTCATCTTCTTCAATGAATCCATGGCCGATCAGGGCCATCACGGGATGGACCTCCAGGCCCATGCCTTTGGCCTCGCTCAGAAGGCAACATGTGAGATCCTTGCAATCTCCGTAGCGGTGCCGAACGACTTCCGGTCCTGGATCGGGCAGCCAGCCCCGTTCGGGCGTGATGTACACCTGTTTGTAGGTCAGCTCCCTGACCATCCAGGCATGGATGGCCAGGAGCGCCTCCTTGACCCCTTGATTGGAGACATCCATCACCCGGGAGGGCTGGAAGCGTTCCTGGTACCGGGCATCGACCCCGGCCGCGAGGGTGTTCCACGTGTCCGTCGGGGGTCCGCCGTGGAATTCGGGATCCTGAAACCGCACCAGCACGGAAGGCAGGGTGTTGCGCGGAGAAGGCCCAGCGCCCTCCGCCTTTGGCAGGGCAGGAAGTCCGCTAATTTTCAGGGACTTGCCCTGAATGATTTCGGGTGAGGGGACCCAGGGGGCGAGGTGACGGACATCCATCCTGACCACCACGTGGCGAAGGTCGGTAAACCAGCCTCCGGATGCGGCCACTTCCAATTCCCACCGACGGACGGGATGGGGTTGCATGGGCATGGCCACAGCAGTCGGCCCCATGGGATGGCGGGTGGATTCCAGGGATTCGAAAGCGAGGAGGCTGCCGGTCACCACCCGCGGGAGTTTGGTGGTAGTGAGCAGGGAGGTGCTGATCTCACTTGGGCGATCATCGTCCAGGATCACCGCCGAGTCGGTATCCAGCTTGATCAGATCCCCATCCGGGCGGAGGTTCCACGCCTTCAGCTGCTTCACCTTGCTGCTGCGTCCTCCGAGGCTCCCGATGGCATAGACCGCCTCACCCAGGCCGCGCTCAGAAAGGACTTTGACGAGCCTGAAGCGCCGGGTCCGCACCTCACCCTCGCCTGTGTAGGCCATCTCCGTTCGATCAAGCAGGACCCAGGCATCCGCTTCCGGAGGCTCCGCCTCTCCGGCCGCCGACTGGGCCGCCTTGGCAGCCCAGTCGGGAAGTTGACGAAGTTCCTGGGCGGCCAACCCCATGAAGAGGCACATGGCGATGAGTGGGCGAAATCTCATCGCGCGCGCTCCAGAATGATCATCCTTCGGGTGGCATCTCGAACCCAGCCAAGAAAGGCCTTCAAGTCCTCATAGGCCTCCGGGGGTTCGAAAAATCCCTCGACATCGACCCGGAGCAGAACCTTCGCTATGACTTGGCCATTTTTCTGCTCGCTCGCGGCAAGCCAGTTGACGGTCCCAAACCGATTGCCCTGGCGTATGGGTTGGACTTCACTTAGGCGGTAACCCTCCGGCACCACCACCTCGGACACCGCAAGATGGGTGGATCGGTAGGGCAGCAGAATGGCCTCCGTCCGTCGATTCGGGAGGACATCGGGAATCCACAGCGGCTCGGGCATGCCAGGAAAGGGCGCCACTTCCTTGAGGCGGCTTGGCTCCACCTCGAGATGCCCTTCCACCTTCCAGGACACGTTCGCCGAAGGGTTCTGAGCATTCACGACCTCAGCCAAGGTGATGCCAAGGCGTTTGGTGATCCCCTCGAACTTCTCCTTGAGGAGCCGGGCCTGCCCCTTGCCATCGTAGGCCAGGTACCGGTTTCGTTCCTGCCGATCCGGGATTCCTGAGAACTCCGCCTGCACCGAGAAGGACGCCCCTTCTTCTTCAGGTATCATGTGATAGTGAAATTGACGCTGATTGGCCAGGGCCGGTTGCACGGGCACGGTGAAGGGGCCAGCCTTCCATGAGTCCGTATCAACCATGAGCCCCTGGGTGCCCTGGTAATCCTGGTCAATCAGCCCAGGCGCGGCAAAGCGCAGGACGGGATCCAGCCAGAGAATGCCCTTCCCCTGTTCCTCCACCCCGATCAATCGATCGGCGAACTGGTTCGTATCCAGGGTGTTGTAGCTGAAGAGCAGCGTGTCCCGGTTTGCCACGAGACCGATCTTCGGGTGGAGCCCTGCCTCTTTGGCGAGGTAATAGTAGAGGTACCACATGCCGCTATTTGTGGTGACCTTGAGCTCGGCTTGGATTTCCAGGTTGTGACTGCGGTACGTCACATTCCGGTAGTCCAGCCAGTCTCTGCGGTTCTTG
>JBBIHT010000076.1:0-8170 GCA_037446845.1 Geothrix sp.
GGCCTTGGCCGGGGCGCGGTCGAGGCCCTGGCGGGCGGCCAGGTCGCCGCCCTCCAGCAGGGCGGCGGCGCGCAGGGCCAGGCGGGCGATGCCCAGGTCCTGGCCCGCCACGGCCAGGCGCGCAAGCCGCGGGTGCAGGGGCAGGTCCGCCATGCGTCGGCCCAGGGGGGTGAGGTCGCTGCCGGTTAGGGCAGCGAGACGCGTGAGGAGGGCCTCCGCCGCGGTGACGGCCGGCTCCGGCGGCGGCTCGAACCAGTCCAGCCGGGATGGAGCACCGATGCCCATGCCGTGGAGGGCCAGCAGGGGTTCGGCCAGGTCGGTCCGCTGCAACTCTGGCGTGTCGAAGGCGGGGCGGGCGTTGAAGTCGGCTTCCGTGTAGAGGCGCAGGCAGCGCCCGGGCCCGGTGCGCCCGGCCCGGCCCGTGCGCTGGGTGCAGCGGGCCTGGCTGATGCGAACGGTGCGCAGGCTGGAGAGGCCCGACCAGGGCGAGTGGCTCGCCTCCCGGCCCAGGCCCGAATCCACCACGGCGCCGATGCCGTCCAGTGTGACGGAGCTTTCCGCCACATTGGTGCTGAGGATGATTTTGGGTGTCTGGCTGGGTTCCAGCGCGAAGGCCTGGGCCTCCGGGGACAGCTCGCCGTGGAGGGGCCGCAGGCTGAGGCCACGCCCCGCGGCAAGGGCCTCGCAACCCCGCAGGCAGGCGCGGATCTCGGCTGCCCCGGGCAGGAAGACCAGGGTGTGCTGGCGCAGTCCGTCGCCGTACAGGCGGTCCAGCGCCTCCGCCACCTGCTGCTCGAGGGGGCGGTCGTCCGGGCGGGCCTGGAAGACCGTGGCCACGGGGAAGGCGCGCCCTGGGCTCTTCAGCACGGGCGCCTCGAGGTATGCGGCCACCGGTCCCGCATCCAGGGTGGCGGACATGACCACCAGCCGGAGGTCGGGCCGCGCACTGCGCTGCAGGCGCCTCAGCAGGGTGATGGCCAGGTCGGTCTGGATGTGGCGCTCGTGGAACTCGTCCAGCACCACGGCGGTGATGCCCCGCAACCCGGGATCGCTGTGCAGCCGCCGCAGCAGCAGGCCTTCGGTGACGAAACGGAGGCGGGTGGCTCTGGACACCTTCTGCTCGAAGCGCAGGGCGTATCCCGCCCGCTGGCCCAGGGCTTCCCCCAGCTCCTCCGCGACCCGCGTGGCGGCCAGGCGAGCGGCCAGGCGCCGGGGCTCGAGGATCCAGCACTCGCCCTGTCCCAGCAGCCCGGATGACAGCAGGAACGGAGGAACGCCCGTGGTCTTGCCCGCGCCGGGATCCGCCAGCAGCACCAGGTTGGGGTGAGCTCGCAGGCTGGCCTCAACCTGAGGCAGCAGCGGGGTGATGGGCAGCGGTGTTCGCACCTTCCCAGCCTACCTGAGGAACCGCGCCGCCTTGGACGATCCGGCCCGAACCGCCGCGCATCGGGTTGGCGGACGGCACTTCGCGTAGAATGGAACCTCCAAGGAGCGGTCATGGCGGGCACGGAAACGGCAGGCGTGGGTGGCAAGGTGGGCGGGATCATGGACAGCCTGCGGGATGCCTACGGTGAGACTCTGGTGGAACTTGGCAACGAGGGCGCCAACCTCATCGTTTTCGACGCGGACCTGGCGGGTTCCACCCGCACGGGGAAGTTCGCGAAGGCCTTCCCCGAGCGCTTCTTCAACATGGGTGCGGCGGAGCAGGGCATGGTGGCCGCCGCCGCCGGGGCCAGTACCACGGGTGTGGTGCCCTTCGTCAGCACCTTTGCCATGTTCGCCACGGGGCGGGCCTATGAGTTCGTGCGTCAGGCCGTGGGTGTGGGCCGGCAGAATGTGAAGATCGTGGCCACCCACGCGGGCCTCACGGTGGGGGAGGATGGGGGCACTCACCAGTGCCTCGAGGACCTGGCCCTCATGCGCATGATTCCCGGCATGACCGTGCTTTGCCCGGCGGATGGCATCGAGACCCGCCAGGCGATCCGCGCGGCCTATGTCCACCAGGGCCCGGTCTATGTGCGGCTCACCCGGGACAAGTTTCCCCGCATCCACGGCGACGACTACCGCTTCGAGATCGGCAAGGCCGTGGTGATGCGGCAAGGTCGCCCGGTGCTGCTGGTGGGCTGCGGCCTGGGCACTTCCATCTGCCTGAATGCCGCGGATCTCCTGGCCGCGGAGGGCATCGAGGCTACGGTGCTGCACTGTCCCACGATCAAGCCCTTCGACCGCGAGACGCTCATCGCCCTGGCGGGCACCCACCGGGCCGTGGTCACCTGCGAAGAACATCAGGCGCAGGGCGGCCTGGGCAGCATCGTGGCCGAGCTCCTTTCCGAGGCCCATCCCATGCCCATTCGCCGAGTGGGCGTGATGGATCAGTTCGGCCAGAGCGGCAAGCCTGACAAGCTGCTGGAAGCCTATGGCGTGACGCCCCAGGCCGTGGCCGCCGCCGCCAGGGCCGCCCTGTGAGGCAGGGATAGCCCCGGGGCCTTCCTTCTTGCGCCTTTGTGGTTCCCATCCAGGGGACTACCATCCCTGGAATGGCCACCGATCCTGCACCTCCATTGCCCACCGAGCCGGGTTCCACGGGAGCCCTGACGGCGGGTACTGACATCGGGCGGTTCCGCATCGAATCCCTGGTGGGGCAGGGTGGCATGGGGGCCGTGTATCTGGCCTGGGATCCCGTGCTGGAGCGGCGAGTGGCCCTCAAGGCCATCCGCCTGGGAAACGAGGGGCGGCTCACCTCGCTGGAGCGATTCCGGCGGGAGGCCATGGCCCTGGCCCAGGTCAATCATCGCCATGTCTGCCAGATCCACGACTGGGTCGAGCACGAGGGCAGCGCCTACATCGCCATGGAGTACATCGAGGGAGAGACCCTCGCCACGGCCGGGCGGCAGATGGTCCTGCCGCAGAAGCTCCTTGCCATCCGCGCCATCGCCTTGGCCCTGGAGGCGGCCCACGCCAAGGGCATCGTCCATCGGGATCTGAAGGCCAGCAATGTGATGGTGGATGGCCAGGGCCAGGTCAAGGTGCTGGATTTCGGATTGGCTCGGCTCCTGGATGCAGCCCAGTTGCAGGGGGACTGCACCACGGGGGAGGTGCCGCCTCTACCGCGATTGCCCCCGGCAGCCGGGCACGACTTCACGCTCGCGGATGCTCCGCTCCTGGCCCAGGGTGATGAAACCAGCATCGGCCGCCTGTCCTGCGCTTCTTCCCCAGAATCGGACCACCGGGGCGACATGACGGAGGCTGGCACCTTCATGGGAAGCCCTGCCTACGCCTCGCCCGAGCAACTGCGCGGGAAGCGGGTGGGCCCGCCCAGCGATGTGTTTTCCCTGGGGGTGCTGGCCTGGGAGCTGATCCTGGCGGAACACCCCTATGCCGGTGAAGGCCAGGTCCGCATGCTGGCCATGGTCCAGGGCGAGCCGAGGTCCCTGCGAGGCCGCCACCTCCCTCGGCGGGTGAGCCGCCTGCTGCGGGCCATGCTGCGCAGGGACCCGGCCGCACGACCCAGCGCCCAGGCGGTGGCTGGGGCGCTCTCCCGTCACCTGGACCGCACGCCGGCGATCGGGTGGGTGGGTGGTGGCACCGCCGCGCTCCTGGGCCTGCTGTACATCGGGTACCTGCTGCTTGGCCGCAGCATCATCGCGGACTTTGCGAAGGAGCACCCGCCCCGGCTGGCCGTCCTGCCCCTGCGTAATGCCACCGGGGAGGCCCGGCTGGATGCGCAGGTTTCGCTGGGCATGGCCGAGCTTTTCTCCTCGGCCCTTCGCAGCTCCCCCAGCCTGAGCGTCGTCGAGCCGGAAGCCATCGCGCGGGCCACTTCCGGGCTGAGGATGACGGCTGCGGAGGCCCAGGAACCCGCGGGCCAAATGCGCCTGGCCAAGGCCCTGGGAGCCCAGCTCCTCATGCGGGGCGTCCTGGACGCGGACGCGGCGCGCCAGGCGCGGGTGCTTCGGTATGAATTGGTTGACGAGGCAGGCGAAACGCGATTCTCGGGACAGGTGAGGGCCACCCAGGGAACCTTCGATCCCTATGCCCTGGTGGATCCTGCGGCCCATGCCCTGCTCCGCAAGGTGGATCCCATGCGAGGGGTCGCCGCCCAGGGCATACCCCTGCCCCAGGGCGCCTTCGCGGCCTATGCCAACGGCAAGGCCCTGCTGCAGAAGGGTGACTTCAAGGCCAGCGAGGCGGAACTGCGGGAAGCGGCCATGAGGGCCCCAGCCTTCGCGCCAGCCGTCCTGGCCTACGCCTCCTGCCTCCGCCGCCTGGGCCGGGAGCAGGCCCTGGCCACCGCCAACTGGGCGCTCATGTCAGCCAAGGCCGCGGGGGACCGCTGGACCGAAGGGCGGGCGCTGGGCCTGAAGGCCTACCTTGCCAAGGATCAGGGCGATCTTGGGGAGGCCCAGGCCCTGAGGGAGAGGGAGCTGGGGCTGGCCCAGGCCCTCGGAGATCACGATTCAGTGGCCGTGACCCTGAACCATCTGGGCCTCATCGCCCAGGAGCGGGGGCAGGAGGCGGAGGCCCTGCGCTTCCATCAGCAGTCCCTGGACCTGAGCCGCCGAATTGGGGATCAGGTGTATCTTTCCCTGGCCCAGAACAACCTGGCCAACCTGGCCCTGAAGGGGGGGGATCTGGGTGCCGCGGAAGGACTCTACCGGAACAACCTGGCCTTGCAACAGGCCCTGGGCAATCGCTGGGGAGAAGCCCTGGCTCTGAACAACCTGGGGGTGGTGGCCCTCGCGGGGCGCGAGCTGGCGAAGGCCGAAGGGCTGCTCTCCAGGGCCCTGGGGATCCGCATGGCGGTGGGGGACCGGGAGGGGCAGATCACCTGCCTGCGCAATCTCGGCATCCTGGCCTTGCTGAAGGGGGATGCCGCCCGTTCCGCCGACTTCCACGGCCAGGCCCTGGTTCTGGCGAAAGAGATGGGGCATCGCACCCTCGAGGCCGAATGCCAGTTCTATGTGGCCGACCTGATCCGCCGCCAGGGGCAATTCCCCCCGGCCAGGGCGGGCTATGAGCGGGTGCTGCAGCTCCTGCCTGAAGGCGTGACACCCGGGGTTCGGGCCAATGCCCTGGCCGCTTTGGCGGAATGCCGCTTGCGATTGCCCGCCCATGAAGTGAAAGAGGCTGAACGATTGCTTGGGAGCCTGCCGGCCGCGCACACCGACTCGCCCTTTGTCCATCGAGCCAAGGCCTGGCTGGCCTATCAGACCGGCCACGGTCCCGAAGCGTTGGCTGAGCTGGAATGGGCCCTGGCCGATCCGAAGCGCCAGGCACCGGAGTTGCGGCATGAGCTGGAGCAGACCCGGGCGCGCTTTCAGGCGGGGTCGGCCCACTCGGCGAAGTAGCTGGCCTCTCGTGCGGGCTTCGGGGACGGTGCCCAGGTAGCGTGCACGCGGCTTGTTCAGGGCAGGCGCCAGGGCCTTTCCTCAGGCGAACGCCGGGGCCCGCTTTTCCAGAAAGGCGGCCAGGCCTTCCCGGGCATGGGGATGGTGCATGGCAGCCTTCATCTGGGTGCCCTCCGCATCCAGGCGAGCCCGCAGGCTGGCTGCGTCCAGGCCCTGGTTGCGGAGCAGGGTGGCCTTGATGCGGGCATAGGTCTCGCCGGGGCCCGCGGCCAGACGACTCGCCAGGGCTGCGACGGCGGCATCCAGCCCATCCGTCGGGACCACCTGGTTGACCAGGCCCAGGCCCCTGGCCTGCTCCGCCGTGAGGGCATCGCCCAGGTACAGCAGTTCCGCGGCGGTGGCGGGACTGACCAGCCGGGAGAGGGCCACGCTGCCGCCCCAGTCGGGATGCAGGCCGATCTTGGCAAAGCCCATGCTGAAGCGGGCTTCCGCGGTGGCCACGCGCAGGTCCGCGCCGAGGGCCAGGCTCATGCCCGCCCCTGCGGCGGCTCCCTGCACGCCCGCCAGGACGGGTTTCGGGAGCATGGCCAGCCCGTACGCCACGGAACCGCCGAGATCCAGCAGGGCTTCCATCTCGGGCCAGCGGTCCGCGGCCATGGCCGAGGCCATCCAGGCGATGTCCCCGCCAGCGCAGAAGGCCCGTCCTACGCCCCGCAGCACCAGCACCCGCACCGCGGGCTCGGCGCATCTCGCCAGGGCTTCAGCGAAGGCGTCCTTCATCTCGGGGATGAGGGCATTCAGGCGCTCCGGTCGGTTCAGCGTCAGGGTTGCGATGTGGTCCTGGATTTCGAACAGGAGGTTCTGGGTCATGGCAACTCCCGCACTACTTCAAGGTCTTCCACAGGAAGGCGTAGGACAGGGCCACGAAGTGGGCCGCCTGGCGGTTGTCAGCCCCGGCCCCATGGCCCCCCTCGATGTTCTCGAAGTACCGCACATCGGCCCCCAGTTCCTTTAGCCTCGCCATCATCTTGCGGGCGTGGCCCGGATGCACCCGGTCATCCCGGGTGGTGGTCATGAGCAGAGTGGGCGGGTACTTCACCCCGGCCTTCACATTCTGGTAGGGCGAGAAGGACTGGATGAAGGCCCACTCTTCGGCGTTGTCCGGGTCGCCGTATTCGCCCATCCAGGAGGCGCCCGCCAGCAGGTGGGAATAGCGCTTCATGTCGAGCAGTGGCACCTGGCACACAATGGCGCCGAAGAGCTGGGGGTACTGGGTGAGCATGTTGCCCACCAGCAGGCCGCCGTTGCTGCCGCCCTGGCAGCCGAGGTGCCTGGCGGAGGTGACTTTGCGGTTGATGAGATCCGCTGCTACCGCGGCGAAATCCTCGTAGGCGCGGTGGCGGTGCTGTTTGAGGGCCGCCTGATGCCACTGGGGGCCGTACTCCCCGCCGCCCCGGATGTTGGCCAGCACGAAGACGCCGCCAGCATCCAGCCAGCCGGTGCCCCGGGTGGGGTTGTAGGACGGCACCTCCGAAACCTCGAACCCGCCGTAGCCAGAGAGCAGGGTTGGGTGCGTGCCATCGAGCTTCAGGTTCTTCCGGGACACCTGGAAGTAGGGAATGCGCGTGCCGTCCTTGGAGGCCACGAAGTGCTGGGAAACCTCCAGGCCGGAGGCATCAAAGAAGGCCGGGGAAGCCTTGAGTTTCTCGGGCGTTTTGCCAAGGGTGCCGTGGAAGAAGGAATCCGGTGTGAGAAAGTCCGTCACCTGCATGAAGAACTCATCGGAGTGGATGGGATCCACCGCCCAGGCCGAGGCCGCGCCGATGCTGGGCGCGCCCCTGAGAGGCGTCCGCTGCCAGGCGCCCTGGCCGGGCGTCAGGACGAAGAGCCGGTTCTTTACATCGTCGAGCAGATTGAGGATGAGGTGGTGCCGGGTCCAGCTGTAGGCCTCCAGGGAGGTGGTGGCGGTGGGCTCGAACAGCACCGTGAATTGCCGCTGGCCGGCCATGAAGTCCTTCAGGTGCGTGGCGATGAGCGAGCCCGGCGCATGGGTGCGTCCGCCCACGGTCCAGGGGGTGCGGGGCTTCACCAGCAGCCATTCCCGGTTCACGGACCGCTCCGCATCGTCGGGGATCTCGATCTTGCGCGTGACACCATCCTTTCCGATGAGGTAGGTCTCCTCGGTGAAGAAGGTCGGCGAGCGATGGGCGAAATCCCGCTGGAAGCCTGGCGTGGGGTCGTGGTAGGCCCTGGCCGCCACATCCGTGTCCCTGCCGGCGAAGACCGTTTCAGCCGCTGCCAGGGGCGTGCCCCGGTGCCAGCGTTTGGCGATGCGGGGATAGCCCGAGGTGGTCAGGGAACGGGACCCGAAATCCGTGCCCACGAAGAGGGTGTCCTGGTTGATCCAGCTCACCTCGCTCTTGGCCTGGGGCAACTGGAACCCGTCCTTGACGAACTGTTTGGTGGCCACATCGAACTCACGCACTACGGCGGCGTCCGAGCCGCCCCGGGACAGGGTCAGGAGGCACCGCTGGCAGGCCGGCCGCAGGAACTGGGCTCCATGAAAGACCCAGCTTTCCTTCTCCGATGCGCCCAGGGCATCCAGGTCCAGCACCACCTCCCACTTCGGTTCGGCCTTGCGATACTCAGCCAGGCTGGTGCGGCGCCACAGCCCGCGGGGATGCTGGGCGTCCCGCCAGAAGTTGTAGTAGTGGGCTCCGGCCTTGGTGAGGTAGGGAATCTTGGCCTGGGAATCCAGGATCTTGAGAATGCCCGCCTCCATGGCCTTGTAGCCTGGCCCCTGTTCCAGTTCGCTGGCGGAT
>JBBIHT010000077.1:0-8136 GCA_037446845.1 Geothrix sp.
TGGCGGGAGCCTCCCCGGAGATGCTGGTGCGCGTCCAGGACGGAGAGGCCGAAACCCTTCCCATCGCGGGGACCGTGCCCAGGGGCGATTCGGCCGCCATGGACAGCACCCTGTTCGAGGCCCTGAAACATAACCCCAAGGAACGAGCGGAGCACCAGATGCTCGTGGACCTGGCCCGGAATGATCTGGGGAGCGTGGCCCTTCCCGGCGGTGTCCGGGTGGAGGCCCCGCTGGCCCTCCTGCGAACCAGCCATGTGCTGCACCTCACCACCACTGTGAAGGCCACCCTGAAACCGGGCGTGGATGCCCTGGAGGTGCTGCAGGCCGCATTTCCCGCAGGGACGGTCAGCGGTGCCCCCAAACGAAGGGCCTGCCGCCGCATCGCCGAGCTGGAGGGGGAGGTCCGCGGGCCGTACGGTGGTGTGCTGCTGAGGCTCGGGGCCGATGGTGTCCTGGATACGGCCCTGCTCCTGCGCACGGCGGTCTATTCGGGAGGTGCGGCCTATCTCCAGGCAGGCGCCGGGGTCGTCCGGGCCTCCGAGCCTAGGGCTGAATATCGAGAAACCCTGCACAAACTGGGGGCGGTCGCCCAGGCCCTGGGTGTGATCCTCCCGGGAGGTGCCCAGTGATCCTCCTGGTGGATGCCCTGGATTCCTTCACCTACAACCTGGTACAGGCCCTGGAAACCCTGGGGACGCAGGTCGTGGTGGTTCGGCACGATGCCATCTCCCTGGAGGATGCCCAGGCCATGAACCCCGAGGCGGTGCTGCTGTCCCCCGGGCCAGGCCATCCCGCCGAAAGCCCCGGCCACATGGCCCTGGCCGGGTCCCAATGGGGGGTGCCTCTGCTGGGCGTCTGCCTGGGGCACCAGGCCCTGGCGGAGGCCAGCGGAGGGCGGGTGCTGCGCGCCCAGGAGCCCCTTCATGGCGAGGCGACACCCTTGCAGCACGATGGGCAAGGGCTTTTCGAGGGACTGCCCCCCGGATGCCTCGTGGGCCGCTACCACAGTCTCATCGTGGATCCCCATGCGCTGCCCTCCTGCTGGGCGATCACGGGCCGGAGTCCCGCAGGTGAAATCATGGCCATGGCCCACCGTAGCCTGCCCCGTTGGGGCGTGCAGTTCCACCCGGAAAGCATCCTGACTCCCGAGGGCCCCCGGATGCTGGCCAACTTCCTCCGCCTTGCCAAGGTGCTGCCATGACGCTCCTCACCACCCACAACCCAGGCCGGCCCCTGCCCGAAGCCACGGCGGCCGAGCTCATGCGCATGTTCATTGACCAAGAAACCGATCCGCTCCTGGTGGGCGCCTGCCTGGCCCTGCTGGCGCAACGAGTCCCCGAGGCCCACGAACTGGCGGCCTTCGCCGATGCCCTCGCCCAGGTGGCCGTGGTGTTCCCCTTGGCTCCAGAGGGCGCGGTGGATACCTGTGGCACCGGGGGCGATGGCGCAGCCACGGCGAATCTCAGCACCCTGGCGGCCCTGCACCTGGCCCATCTGGGGGTGCCGGTGGTGAAGCATGGCAACCGGGCCGCCACGAGCGTCTGTGGCAGCGCTGACCTGCTGGAGGCCCTGGGCTACGACCTGACCAGGGACCTCCACGCCCTGGCAGGGGATTTGAACCTCCGCCATTTCGCCTTCCTGTTCGCGCCGGCCTACCATCCCCTCCTGGGACGCTTGCGGGAGATCCGCAAGCGCCTGGGCATTCCCACCGTTTTCAACCTCCTGGGGCCCCTGCTCAATCCCGCCCGGCCTCCGTTCCAGGTCCTGGGAGTCGCCCGGAATGCCCTGCTGGAACCCATGGCCGGGGCCCTTGGCAGACGCCCCAGCCTGCGCCGGGCCTTCGTCATTTGCGGTCAGGACGCCGAAGGCAGGGGTCTGGACGAGGCTTCCATCGAGGGGCCCACCTGGGTCCGGGAAGTTGCCAGCAACGGAGTGGCCGCCCCCGTGGTGCTGGTGCCCAGGGAATTGGGTATTGCACCGCCTGCCCGGCATGCGCTCTGTGTGGAAGACCGGAGCGAGGCCCTGGCGGTGGCCAGGGGGCTGCTGGGTGGCGCCAGCCATGGCGACTTCCGCCCCGCCGTGGCGGACGCGGTGGCCCTGCAGACCAGTCTGGGGTTGCTTCTGCACCGGGAGCAGGGCCTGCAGGCCCTTCCTGAGACCTTCCGGGAAGCCAGGGCCAGCCTCGATGTCGGGTTCCCCCTGCCGTTCCCCCCAGGGCAGGAGGCCGCAGAATGAAGATCCCCGATCCCCTTGTGCTGGTGCGACAGGCCGCGCTCCCGCCGCGGTCCCACCTGCAGCAGGTCCTGCTGGCGGAGGTGAAAAGAATCAGCGCCCTGCCGGTGGAAGATCCACTGCCTTCACCACCCCCTGAACGACCTGGATGCTTCGAGAGGGCCCTTCGCAGCCATGCCCAAAGGCTGGGTGGTGCCGTCATCGCGGAGTACAAGCAGGCCTCGCCTTCCCTGGGGCCCTTTGCCGCCGGGACGCCGCTGATACCCCAATTGGAAGCCTACGGCCGAGGCGGGGCGGCGGCATTCTCCATCCTGGCGGAACCGTCCTATTTCAGAGGTTCTGCGCAGCATCTCCGGGCCGCCAGGTCCCTGGGAGTGCCGCTCCTCTACAAAGGTTTCATCCTTTCCGAGGCTCAGCTGGCCGAGGCGCGAGAGGCGGGCGCCCAGGCCGTGCTCCTCATCGCGCGGGTCCTCCGAGGGCACACGGCCGCCTTCGCGGAAGCGGCCCGGGCCCGGGGCCTGGAACCCCTCGTTGAGCTGCACGATCTGACCGAGGTGCCGCTGGCCCAGGCCGCCGAGGCCAGGCTGGTGGGCATCAATGCCAGGGACCTGGCCACCTTCACCCTGGGCGAACCCACGGCGGCGCCGCTACGGCAGGCCTTTCCCGAGGCTGTGCTCATCAGGGAATCGGGTCTGGCAACGCCGGAGGATGCCTGGAGGGCGCTGCACGCGGGTTTCGACGCGGTGTTGATCGGCGAGGCACTCATGCGGAGCGCGGACCCCGCAGGGTTCCTCCAGCGCCTGTTCCGACACCTCAGGGCCCCGGTCGCATGAACTACCTGGCCAAGGTCTGCGGCCTCACCCGAGCGGAGGATGCCGCCTTCGCGGCCCAGCAGGGGGCTCATCTCCTGGGGTTCGTGCGGCATCCCGCCAGTCCCCGCCACTGCCAGGATCTGGCCATCGCCGCTCCCTTCCTGGATCGTGCCGTGCTTGTCCAGGTGAGTGAACGCGCCGAAGACATCCTTCACACCGCGCAGCGGCATGGTTTCAGACAGGTCCAACCGTACCTGCCTGGGAAGGTCCGGGAGCAGGGCGTCCACCTGCTGCGGCGGGCCGGCCTCTCGGTCATTCTCCCCTGGGCCGATGCACCGGGGCAGGCGCCCCTGCCGGCGGATCTCTACCTCTGGGAACCCGATGCCAAGCACACGGGGGTGCCGGGCGGCTCGGGGCAGGGCCATGCCCTCGCCCATCCACCACCCGGGCCCTTTCTCCTGGCCGGTGGCCTCGAGGGTTCCAATCTGCTGGCCCGGCTCAGCCGGGTAACGCCGGAACTGCAGCCCCTGCTCCGGGGCTTTGACGCCGCCAGCCGCCTCGAAGGGGCCCCCGGCATCAAATCCCCCGATCGGGTGGTGGCCTTTCTCCAGGCTGTGGGCCGGGCCTCCCCTCCAGGAAAGGAATGCCATGGTTGATGCCTTCACCCTGTGCTCCCGCTTCGGCTCGCAGCGGCTGGGCGGATGTTACGCCCCGGAAACCCTGCTGATGCCCCTGCTGGAGCTGGAACGGGCCTTCCGCGAGGCCATGGCGGACCCGGCCTTTCTCGCGGCCTTGCGCGGCCAGTTGCGCCACTTCGTGGGCCGTCCCACCCCCCTGTCGCCGGCGCCACGGCTGGCGGCAAGGCTGGGTCTGAGGGCCCTGTTCCTGAAACGGGAGGATCTCACCCATACCGGCGCCCACAAGATCAACAACGCCCTGGCCCAGGCCCTGCTTGCCCAGCGCATGGGCAAGACCGAAATCATCGCCGAAACGGGAGCTGGCCAGCACGGCGTGGCCACGGCCGCAGCCTGCGCCCGCCTGGGCCTGCCGTGCACCGTCTACATGGGAGTCACCGACATGGCGCGCCAGGCGCCCAATGTCGCGCGCATGAGGCTGTTCGGGGCCCAGGTGGAAGCGGTAGCCGCGGGGCAGGGTACCCTCAGGGAAGCCGTGAACGAGGCGCTTCGGGCCTGGGCCGGACGCTGCGACCGGGCCCACTACATCCTGGGTTCCGCCCTTGGGCCCCATCCGTTCCCGACGATGGTGCGCACCTTTCAGACCGTGATCGGCGAGGAAGCCCGGGCACAGATGCTTGAACAGGCCGGGGCCCTGCCGGAGGCGGTCGTCGCCTGCGCTGGCGGCGGCAGCAACGGCCTGGGGTTGCTGGTGCCGTTCCTGGGGGATGAGGTTCGCCGATGGGCCGTGGAGGCAGGAGGCCACGGCAGCGGCCTGGGTGAGCATGCGGCTCGCATGGACCGGGGGCGCCTGGGGGTGCTCCACGGGTGCAGGACGCTCCTGCTCCAGGATGGGGATGGACGCACGGCGGATACCGCCAGCATCAGTGCGGGGCTGGACTACCCGGCCATCGGGCCGGAGCTGGCGGCGCTGGCCCTGGACGGGAAGGTGGACATGCGCCGCGCCTCGGACCAGGAGGCCCTGGCCGCCGCGCGCGAGCTCTGCGCCACCGAAGGCATCCTGCCCGCCCTGGAAAGCAGTCACGCCCTGGCCCTGCTGCCCGCCCTCGTCCAGGAAGGTTGTGGCTCCGTCCTGGTGGGTCTCAGTGGCCGGGGCGACAAGGACCTCGCCACCTTCCAGTCCCGTCTGGGGTTCTGACATGGATCTCAATCCGCTGCTTCCCTTTATCATGGCCGGGGATCCTTCCCTGGAGCGGCTTCCCGACC
The DNA here is from genome assembly GCA_037446845.1 of Geothrix sp. Taxonomy (GTDB): domain Bacteria; phylum Acidobacteriota; class Holophagae; order Holophagales; family Holophagaceae; genus Geothrix. The sequence continues at coordinate 4,946 of JBBIHT010000077.1, forward strand.
TCCTGGCCGAGGCCGGCGATATGGGAATCCAGGCCCTGGAGCTGGGGCTGCCCCACTCGGATCCCATCGCGGATGGACCGGTCCTCCAGGCGGCTGCCCAGCGAGCCATCGTCCGGGGCGCCACGCCCAGGCGAATCCTGGAGAGCCTGGCTGGGATCCGCCAGAGCCCGGACATCGTCCTCTTCACCTACCTCAATCCTCTGCTCCAGATCGGCGCCCCGGCGCTCGTGAGCCTCCTGGCGGCGACTCCCGTCAAGGCCCTGCTGGTGGTGGATCTCCCTTTCGGAGAGGAGCCGGAATGGGAAGGCTGCCTCAGGGCGGCCGGGTATCCCGTGATTCCCTTGCTGGCCCCCACCACCGGGCTCACCCGAGCCGAACGTCTGCTGAACGACCGCCCGGATCCCGGGGGCGCCGCCCCCTTCGCCCAGCGCTTCGCCTACCTGGTGGCTCGCCTGGGTGTAACCGGCGCGGGTTCGCTGTTAAACCTGGCTCCCCTCCGCCAGCGATTGCGGCCCATGCTCGCCTTGGGCAAGCGCCCTTTGGCCCTGGGTTTCGGGCTGTCGGATCCGACCGCGCTGAGGCAGGTGCGCGCCCTGGGGGTAACCCCGGTGGTGGGCTCGGCCCTGGTGCAGGAGTTGGCCGAGGGCAGGTCGCTGCGGCAAGTCCTGCTGCCGCGGCTCGTAGAAGAGCCATAGATCGGGATTGTACTCAGGGTCAATCGCGACTGGAGCTTGCACGCCTGCGGGGTTTTGGTATCGTGATCCATCTTCCACCTAGGAATCGGCTGGTGACAGCCACCAGACCCGGGAACCCGGGATTAGGAGCCATGCGCCCATGAGCTATCGTTCTCGTTTCACTCTCACCGCCCTTACGCTGGTGGCAGCCGGGGCTTTCGCGCCCATGGCCCAGGCCAGCGGCTTCCAGCTGCGGGAACAGAGCCCCAGCGCCCAGGGCAACGCCTTCGCCGGTGTCAGCGCGGGTGGCAATGACATCAGCTCGATGTTCTTCAACCCGGCGGTCATGACCCAGTACGACGGCTGGCAGTTCTCCTTCGGGGGCACCTATGTGGGCCTGAAGGCCGAATTCGAGAATGCCACCGCATCCCGCACCCCTGTGCTGCTGGGCCTCGGCTTCCAGGCCGCTCCAGTGACGGGCGCGGGCCTGCAGACCATTTCGGGCGCGGCCTCCCATCCCAATGCGGCGATTTCAGCGGTGCTGCCCGAGTTCAACATCATGTACAGCCTGAGCCGGGACCTGAAGCTGGGGCTATCGCTCAATGTCCCCTTCGGCCTCACCACCGAGTACGATGCCAACTGGATCGGCCGGTACCACGCCCTCAAGTCGGAGCTGAAGACCATTGATATCGCCCCCAGCCTGGCCTATCGCGTCAACGATTCCTTCTCCTTCGCCGTGTCCTTCATCGCCCGCAAGGCCGATGCCGAGCTTTCCAACGGCGTTGACTACGGCACCGCCCTGGGCCTCAAGGTGGGTGGTGGCCTGGCGGCTGCGGGCCTGTCGACGGTGTCCCCCGGTCCTGGCCAGAACAGTCCCGTGGCCACCGTGGCCATGGGAGCCCCCAACGCCACCTTCGGCACGCCGGGTTTCGCCATTCCCGGCGCCTGGGATGGCACCGCAGGCCTGAAGGGCGATGGGTGGGGCTATGGCTACAAGGTGGGGGCCATCTTCCAGCCCTCCTCCAATTTCCGCCTGGGGCTCGCCTATGCGGGCGCCATGACCATGACCCTTAAGGGCGATGCGACCTTCCAGTTCCCTGCGACCATGCCCGCCACGGACCTGGGCGCCCTGAACCTGGCCGGGTTGCGCAACGGGGGTGGTTCCGCAGAACTCAACCTGCCGGCCACCGCCTCCCTGGGCTTCGACTACAAGGTGAGTCCATCGTTCTCCTTGCAGGGCGAGGTCGCCCGCAGCACCTGGTCCAAGTTCAAGGAACTCCGCGTGAAGTTCGATACCGGCGCGCCGGACTCCATCACGGACGAGAGCTGGAATGACACCACCTTCGCCTCCCTGGGCGCCACCTGGAAGGCCAGCAACCTCTGGACCGTCCGGGCCGGATTGGCCGTGGACCAGAGCGCCGTGGATGATGCCCACCGCACGCCCCGCATTCCCGACAATGATCGCAAGTGGGTTTCCTTCGGCGTCAGCTACCAGTACTCCCGGAAGATGGCTGTGGATATCGGCTACTCCCACCTGTTCATCGGCGATGGCAAGGTGATGCTATCGGCAGGCACCACGCCCACCGATATCAGCGTCACCCGCGGCAACCTGAACGGCAGCATCAAGGCCGACATCAACATTCTTGGTGCCCAGCTGCGCTACAGCTTCTGACTTCAAGCACGGCCTGCGGAAGGGCCCGGCGTCTGCCGGGCCTTTCTGCGTCGCGTCAGACCCGTTCCACTGCCATGGCGATGGCGTTGCCGCCACCGAGGCACAAGGCAGCCACGCCCCGCTGCTTGCCGTGGCGTTCGAGGGCATTCAGGAGGGTGGCCATGACCCGGGCGCCAGAGGCGCCGATGGGATGCCCCAGGGCCACGGCGCCGCCGTGCACATTGATGCGCTCCGAGGGCAGGCTCAATTCGTTCATGGTGGCCACCAGCTGGACGGCGAAGGCCTCGTTGATCTCCCAGAGATCCACCTCGGCCACCGGCCACTGCAGCTTGGCCAGCAGCTTGCGGATGGCTTCCACCGGAGCCATGAGCACCCTTTCGGGTTCCAGTCCGGCCGTGGCCGTGCCCAGAATTCGGCCCTGGATGGGCAGGCCGTGGGCCTTGGCATAGGTCTCGGTGGTGACCAGCGCCGCGGCGGCCCCGTCGCTCACCCCCGGTGCATTGCCGGCGGTGATCGTGCCGTCCTTCTTGAAGGCGGGGCGCAGCTTCGCCAGGGCTTCCACCGTACAGTCGGCACGGGGCCCCTCGTCTTCGGTGACAACCAGGTCGCCCTTCCGCCCGGGCACCGTGATGGGCACGATCTCGCTCGCGAAGGCGCCCGAGCGCCGTGCCGCCATGGCCTTGCGGTGGCTCTCCACCGACCAGGCATCCTGGGCTTCGCGGGTGATGCCGTATTCCCCGGCCACCCATTCCCCCGTGTGCCCCATGTGCTGATCAGTCATGGCGCACCAGAGACCATCGAGCACCATGGCGTCCTTGGCCTCCGTGTGGCCCATGCGGGCTCCG
>JBBIHT010000078.1:0-8026 GCA_037446845.1 Geothrix sp.
CTTCCCGATAGGCCTCCCGTTTCCGCAGGATGGTGAGCCAACTCAGGCCAGCCTGGGCCCCCTCCAGCACCAGCATCTCGAACAGGTGCCGGTCCTCATGATTGGGCACCCCCCATTCCTCGTCGTGATAGCGAATGTAGGCAGGGTCCGACCCACACCACCCACAGCGCACAGGTTCCGGCTGATGCATGAGCCTCCCGGTCGAGCGACTCCCGCAGGAGATCGGGCCGCCCTGCCGCCCGATCTCCTGCGGCGAGCGAAGGCCCAGTCAGGCTTCGACGACCTTCGCCTTGAGGATGCGGTCATTGGCCCTGATGGCCTGGACAACCTTGATGTCGGCCGCCCCACTGCACTGGCCAAAGACCGTATGCACCCCGTCCAGGTGGCTGGGCGCACTGCCGTTGCAGATGAAGAATTGGCTACCACCCGTATCCTTGCCAGCGTGGGCCATGGAAAGGGCGCCCAGCGTGTGTTTGTGGGGATTGCCGGCCGTCTCGCACTTGATCTTCCAGCCGGGGCCCCCGGTGCCGGGCATGCCCGAGGCGCCTGCCCGGGTATTGGGGCACCCGCCCTGGATGACGAAATCAGGAATGACGCGATGAAAGGCCAGGCCGTCGTAGAAACCGTCCTCGATCAGCTTCACGAAGTTCGCCACCGTGCCCGGGGCCTCCCTCGGGAACAGCTCCAGGTTGATGTCGCCCTTGTCAGTCTGCAGGAGCACGCGCGTCATGGTTCACCTCTCCGGGTCAAACCTCAAGCATAGGATCCTGAGCCAACCTCGTCAGCATGTACTTGACCCGCGTGTGCCGGTAGGATGGAACCATGACCAGGGTCCTTTCCCAACCCCGCGAGCTGCTGGACATGATCAAGTTCGAGCACACGGTGTTCGCGCTTCCCTTCGCGTTTCTGGGGGCGATGGGCGCCGCCCAGGGCCTGCCTCCGCTCCGTACGGCGCTCTGGATCATCGCCGCCATGGTGGGGGCCCGGACGGCCGCCATGACCTTCAACCGACTGGTGGATGAGGACCTGGACGCCGAGAATCCGCGAACCGCGAACCGGGCCCTGCCCGCAGGACGGGTTTCCAGGGGCGGGGCAGTGGTCCTTCTGGGCTGCGGCATCATTCTGTTCGGCCTTGCCGCCGGGGCCCTGGGGCCACTGACCTGGGCCCTGTCCCCCGTGGCCCTGGTCGTCATTCTGGGCTACTCCCTGTGCAAGCGCTTCACCGCCTGGGCCCATGTGGTCCTGGGGCTCTCCCTGGCGGGAGCGCCGCTGGGAGCCTGGATTGCCGTGGCTGGCCATGTCGCCCCCGAGGCGCTTTGGCTTTCGGCTGGCGTGCTCTGCTGGACCGCAGGCTTCGACATATTGTACGCCTTGCAGGACACCTCCTTCGACGAGGCGAGGGGGCTCCGGTCCATCCCGGTGCGATTCGGCACCCACGGCGCTCTTTGGATAAGTCGCATCCTGCACTTGCTGGCCCTGCTCTGCTGGGGCCTATTCAACTGGGGCATGGGCAGTCACCTGTGGCCCTGGATGGCCTGGGTCGTGGTCATGCTCCTGCTGGGCAGGGAACAAGTGCTCCTTCGGCATGGGAATCTCACCCACATTGACCAGGCTTTCTTCACCCTGAACAGCATGGTTGGCCTCGTCTTTTTCGCAGGCCATGCCCTGGAGTGGTGGCTTTCCCAGTCCCTCATGGCACCGCTCTAGATCCTTGGTTGTAGAAAGACGAGTCGCGCCGGCACTGGTTCCCAGCTATGCTGGAAGGTGATGTCCAATCACCAGCCTGAACGCCGACGCGCCGTGCGCTCCAGCCGCCCCGATTCCCTGCGGTGGCTGACCGTCATGGTGGTGTTCAGCCACCGCACCTTCCGGTGGTCCCTGACCCAACGGACCATGCTGTGGATCCTGGGGAGTGTGCTTGGCTTCTCGGCCCTCGCCATGATTGGATCCGGGTACGGGTTCTGGGCCACGAAGAAAATCATGAACTTCAGCCACCTCCAGCAGGAGACCCGGGAGCAGCAAGAACAGATCGAGTCCTCCCTGGAACGCCACCCTTCGCCAGCAGCACACGGAACTGCTCAAGGCGCTGGATCCCAAGGCCATCAGTGGCAATCCGCTGCCCCCCCCGCCGGGAGGTGCGACGGCTCCACTCCCACTCGCTGCCCAGGACCGAATCTCCCGCCTCAAACAGGATCTGGAGTACACCTCCAAGCAGGCTGCGGTGGTCAGGGCCCGCATGGAACCCGTGCTCCAGGCCTGGAGCACCACGCCTTCCATTCCCCCCACTGCGGGATATCTGAGCTCGGGGTTCGGCATCCGGATCAGCCCCTTCTCCCCGCGCAACGAGTCCGATGACGGGATCCTCGGCTACCATTCGGGCCTGGACATCAGCAACGCCCTGGACACCCCCATCCAGGCCACCGCCAAGGGCCAGGTGGTCGAGGCTGGCTGGATGGATCGCTATGGATGGGCCGTGCGAATCAAGCATTCCGAGGCCATGGAAACCCTCTACGCCCACATGAATCATCTGCAGGTCAAACAGGGACAGTGGGTCAACCGCGGCGACATCATCGGCAACATGGGGCGTTCGGGCCATGCCACCGGGGTGCACCTGCACTACGAGGTCCGCCGGAACGGGAAGGCACAAAATCCTCAACCCTTCCTGCGACTCCAGGGACAATGGATCCGCTCACTGAGGAAGCGTTCCTAGCCCCTTTCCTTCCCAGCTAGAACCCTAGAACCGAGGAGACAGGCATGGCCGTTTTCAGAAGCAGCAAAGCCAAGGCCGAAGCGGCCCCTGCCATCCACAGCCTGCTGGGCAAGGATGTGACCTTCACCGGGGAAATCCACACCGGGGCCCGGAGTTTCAGGGTTGAAGGGGTCGTGGATGGCATCATCCACTCCACGGGCGAGGTCTCCATCGCCCCTGGTGGCCTTGTGAAGGGTACCGTGTTCGCCAAGAATCTGGTGGTCACAGGACGCGCCGAGGGCACCATGAAGATTACCGACTGCCTGGAGATCCACGGCACCGGCTATGTGGAAGGGGATGTGGAAGTGGGCTCGCTGGTGGTGGATGAGGGAGGCACCTTGCAGGGGGTGTGCGTCCGAAAGGATCTGCCCAAGGAGGCCGCCGTGGAGCATCCGGCCAAAGGCCAGACCTCGCTCAGCCAGGCCCCGGTCCACCCCAGGACCGCGGAGATCAAGAAGGCCTGATGTCTACCGGAACAAGGGCCCAGGGTCTGACTTCAGGCCAAGGTACGCATAGGCCGCATCCGTAGCTTTGCGACCCTGGGGCGTGCGGTCCAGGAAGCCCACCTGCATCAGGTAGGGTTCCACCAGGTCCTCCAGGGCGCCGTCGTCCTCGCCCAGGGCTGCCGCCAGGGTGCGCACGCCCACGGGTCCGCCCCGGTGCTTGTGGCAGAGGGTCTGCAGGTACTCGCGGTCCAGGGCATCCAGCCCCAGGTCGTCCACCTCATGCAGTTTCAGGCAGGCATCGGCGGATTGTGCGGTAATGGTGCCATCGCCCTTGACCTCGGCGAAGTCCCGGCACCGGCGAAGCAGCCGGTTGCAGATTCGAGGGGTTCCCCGGCTGCGGCGGGCGATGGCCTCCGCCCCTTCAGGGACGAGCTGGATCCCCAGCAGATCGGCCGAACGACGCGCGATGATGGCCAGTTCCTGGCGGGTGTAGAACTCCAGGCGATGTACCAGGCCGAAGCGGTCATGCAGGGGCTTGGAAAGCAGCCCGGCCCGGGTGGTGGCCCCCACCATGGTGAAGGGGCGGAGGTCCACTTTCAGGGTCTGGGCACTGGGCCCCTGGCCGATGAGGATGTCGAGCTTGCGATCTTCCATGGCGGAGTAGAGCAGTTCCTCGATGGGGGCCGAGAGCCGGTGGATTTCGTCAATGAACAGGAATTCTCCGGCTTCCAGATTGGTGAGGATGGCCGCCAGATCCCCCTTTTTCTCCAGGGCCGGAGCCTGGATCACTTTGCAGGGTGCTCCCATCTCGTTGGCCAGCACATGGGCCAGGGTGGTCTTGCCCAGGCCCGGCGGGCCGAAGAGCAGGATGTGATCCAGAACTTCTCCGCGCTTGAGCGCCGCCTGCAGGGCAATGTCCAGGCGAGCTTTCACCTTTCCCTGGCCGATGTACTCCTGCAGGCGCTGAGGTCGGAGGGAGTACTCGACGGGATCCTCGGTGGTGGATGTGGGATCGAGGTCGGGATGTCGGTGCATGGGCTCTATTCCCTCACGGGACTTCCACTTGTGTCCAGCGAGAGGGTGGATAATCTTGGAATCATCCAGGTTCCAGTTCCCTTCACCCTGCCCTACCCTTTTCGGGAGATGCCATGGCCCAGCGCTTTCAGCTGCTGATCCGGGATCGGCATGGGTTTGAACGCACGGTGCCCCTGACTCGGTCCGTCACCCTGGGGCGCCAGAGCCTCTGCGATGTTGTGCTTTCAGACAGCATGATCAGTCGGAACCACCTGCGAATTGAACTGCGCGACGACATCTGGTGGGCGGAGGATCTCAAGACCACCCATGGGAGTTTCTACAAGGATCAGCAGCTTGGCCGGGTGGCCTGGGAGGTGGGTTCCCCCCTGCGGCTGGCGGACGGCGCCTATACCCTGACCATACTCAGCCTGGAGCAGACACGATCCGAGTTGCATCTCAAGGCAATCCTGGAAACGGCCCAACTGCTTTCGCAGGAAGTGGAACTGGAGGACCTGCTCGACCAGTCCCTGGACAGGCTGCTCGCCATTTCCGGCACCGACCGGGGTTTCCTGATGCTGATGGAGGGCGGGGAGCTGGAAATCCGCACCCAGAGGAACCTGGGGGCCGAATTGGAAGGCAGCATTCAGCTCTCCCTGTCCAGCGTGCACCGGGTGTTCGAAACCGGCGATCCCGTCTGGATCCTCAATGTGGCTGAGGAGCATCAGATGCTCAGCACCCTGTCCATCCAGCGGCTCGAGTTGAAGACCATTCTGTGCCTTCCCCTGACCTTGCAGGGCCGCCGCATCGGCGTCGCCTATCTGGATAGTCGCCGCCCCATCACTGAGCCCCCGGACCGCGAGACTTTCGAGGCAATCGTGGCTCTCTGTGCCATCGCCATCGAACGGACTCGGCTGTCGGAGGAGAACCTCCGCGGCCACCTGCTTTCCACGGTCGGCCAGGTCGCCAGCTCCATCGTCCATGATTTCAAGAACGGCCTCTTTGTCCTGCGGGGGCATGCCGATCTGCTGGAGATTTCCACCGCGGAGGAGAAGACGCGCCACCACTGCCGGAAGATCATCGAGTGCGTGGATCGCCTGACTCATCTCACCCAAGATGTCCTGGATTTCGCCAAGGTGAGGGAAGCAACCCTTGCCCCGGTGGACCTCCGCCCTTTCCTGGAAGCCATCCTGGAACCGATGATTCCCCGCGCCGCGGAGCTTGGGGTCGAGATCCAGGTGGACGGTCCCGACTGCCAGGTCAGCCTGGATGCCCCACGGTTCACCCGGGTGATGGAGAACCTCCTCTCCAATGCCCTGGATGCCACCGTGGACATGAATGGAGAGATCCGGGTTTCCTGGACCCAGGTGCCAGGCGGCCTCCAAATCCGGGTGAAAGACCGGGGCCGCGGGATCCCGAAGAAAGTCCTGAAGCGCATCTACGAACCTTTTTTCAGCTATGGCAAGAAGAAGGGAACCGGGCTGGGCATGGCCACGGTCAAGAAAATCGTGGAGGAGCACGGCGGCAGCCTGGAGTTCCAGAGCGAGGAGGGACAGGGCACCGAGGTCGTGCTCCTGCTCCCGGAACATCCAAAGGCGCTGGCGTCGGGCTCCGATGATGCTTCCACGGGGAATCACCCCGCCCTGAGGCTGGAGGACGCATGACCACCTTCCGAATCGGGCAGGGCTTCGATGTGCATCGGTTCGCCCAGCCTTCCGACAACCGTCCGCTGGTGCTCATGGGCTGCCACCTTCCCCACGACCGTGGCCTGGCGGGACACAGTGATGCCGATGTCATGGTCCATGCCCTCATGGATGCCCTGCTGGGGGCCGCGGGACTGGGCGACATTGGCCAGCACTTCCCGGACACGGATCCGGCCTACCTCGGTGCGGATTCCATGGCTCTCCTGGAGCGGGTCATGGGAGATCTGGCCGAGCGGGGCTGGCGGGTGGTCAACGCGGATGTGACCCTGATTGGTGAGCAGCCCAAGCTGCGGACCCATCGCCTGGCTATGCGGGAACGGGTGGCCCCCCTGCTCCGGATCCATGTTGAGGATCTGAATGTGAAAGCCACCACAACGGAGCGGCTGGGCTTTTGTGGCCGGGAGGAAGGCCTCGCAGCCCAGGCGGCAGTCTTGTTGGAACGACCGTAGGTTCGAAGGCCCCGGGGCCTTCCTGTCCTATGATGGAACCCGGAGGTTCCATGACATCTCGCCCCCTCGCACCGGCCGCATTGCTGCTGATGGCACTGCCCTTCTTGGGTTGCCGCAAGATCCCCCTGACACCCAGCAAGCCCATTCCAGCTGGATCGGTACTGTTCCGCTTCACCCGGGCGATCCGTGGCCCCCTGGAAGTGACCCTCGATGGCGCTCGTTTGCCCGTGAAGCCGCTTCCCAAGGCGGCTCGAAGCCTGCTGGTGCAAGGGCTGGCCCCCGGGAAGCACCGCTTCTTCCTCACCAGCCAGCGGGAGGCCTTCAACCCGGATCTCAGCGAGCTTGAACTCACGAGTGGACAGGGCGTCTACCTGGTCACCCTGGTGCAGCCCATGGATGCGGTGCTTTACGGCAAGCCGGACCTCTTGCCCGCCGCAGACGGGTTGCCTGGGGTGTCGGCAACTCTGCAGAAGTGATCGGCTGATCGTGGCGATCCTTGCCCGGACCCGGAAAGCCGTGATTTCCCTGCCGGGAGAGGGCACCCTGATGGAAGCCTGTCTCGCCATGGGGCTACCCCTGGCGTCCTCCTGCCAGGGCCGGGGGGCTTGCGGGAAATGCCTGCTGACCATCCTGGAGGGAAGCCAGCACCTGACCTCAGCAGAGGAGCACGAACGCCGCGTACTTGCTCGGGATCATGCCTCCGGCAACCAGCGCCTCGCCTGCCAGTGTCCCGTACCCAAGCCCATGGCCCGCGTGGCCATCACCACGAGCTACTGGTGAAACCGCGTCAGCTCGGGGGTGCCACGGGCCTGACCCTGATTGCCCTGGCGGCCCTGCTGGGCCTTCCTGCCTGGAAAAGCTGGCGGGTGGCCCGGGAACTGGTGAACCCACCGTTCTACTCCCCTCAACCCCTGGCCAGGGTGGAGGCCACCTACCAGGACCTGGCCCGTGGCGCGGATGGCGACCCTGGCGGCAGGTGGTCCAGGGATCCCGTGGGAGAACTGGAGTTGTGGCGCCTTCAGCGGCCCACCGCCTCGCCCGGGCTGGTACTGCTGCTGCATGGCTTTGGCGACGACCGCTGGGGCACCAGCCCCGCGCTGAAATGGTTCCCTGGGCTGGAGGCTGACATCTTCACCTACCGCCGGAGGGACGATGCCCTTCGCGCGGGTAGGCAGGCGGCCCCGGTTACCTTTGGTGCCGTTGAATCCAGGGAGGTCATCCAGGTCATCCACCACCTTGAGGCCAAGGGCGTGCCCCGGCGTCGCATCATCCTCATGGGTCGCAGCCTGGGCGCTTCTGTGGCCCTGTTGGCACTGGCCGACTTAGAGAAGGAACAGAAGGGGCCCCTGGCGGGGGTCATCTGGGAGGGGGCACCAGCCAGCAGCAAAAGCTTTGCGGAACGGCTGGTCCGGGGGCCCCGGGACCGTTGGTGGCATGTCCTTGCCCCGGCCATCGGCGGCCTCGCCTCGAGATGGGCTGGCTGGATGGGACAGTACGACCCGCTGGATACGGATCTGCTCCGACGCACCAGCGGGCAGCGGTTCGCCACCCCCAGCCTGTGTTTCCTCGCCACCCAGGATCGCCTGGCCCCACCCGCCGTCCAGCGGATCGTCGCCGCCCGGTTTCAGGATAGTCGCGTACTGGAGATTCCCACCTGGCACCTCCATT
>JBBIHT010000079.1:0-8006 GCA_037446845.1 Geothrix sp.
CACAGAGTACATCTTCCACCATGGCGAGCCCCTGCTGCTGGATGATGCGGCTCTGGCCCGGCTGGACGGCACTGGAGAAATCGAGCCCATGGGTTCCCCCTCGGTGGATTGGCTGGGTGTGCCTCTCAAGGGCAGGTCGGGGGTGTTCGGGGCCCTGGTGATCCAGAGCTACGAGGGCGGGCACCACTACAGCCTGGAGGAGCAGAACCTGCTGGTCTTCGTCTCGGGCCAGGTGGCACTTGCCATCGAGCGGAGCCGCTCCCAGGAACAGCAGCGGCTCCTCACCGCCGCCATGGACGGATCGCTCGATGCCGTGTTCGGCATCAACGCGGCGGGCCGGTTCGTGTTCGTGAACCAGGCCGCCTGCCTGAGCCTGGGATACACCCCGGAGGAGTTGCGGGCCATGAGTGTCTGGGACATTGACCCCATGGTGACGCCGGAGGCCTGGGCCCTTCGCTGGCAGCACATGCTGGAGAAGGGCTCGAACCAGGTCGAGGCGACCCACCGGAGGAAGGATGGCACCTCCCTGCCCGTGGACCTGCTCAGCCGCCTTCTGCAGTTCGAGGGTCAGGCCCTCGTCTTCACCCACGCCAGGAACCTCTCCGAGCGCATCGCGGCCGAACAGGCCCTTCGGGCCAGCGAGGAGAAGTTCTCCAGGGCCTTCCAGGCGAGCCCTGATTCCATCAACATCAACCAGTTGGACGGCACCTATGTGGATGTGAACGAGGCCTTCACTCGCATGAGCGGCTGGACCCGCGAGGAAGTGCTGGGCCGGACGACCCTGGACCTTGGCATCTGGGCGGACCTGGCCGACCGGGAACGCATGCAGCGCCAGCTCAAGGCGCAGGGGCACTTTGTCGGCCTGGAAGCCGCGTTCCGCCTGCGGAACGGCTCCCTTCGAACAGGCCTGGTGTCGGGAACCCTGCTGACCATGAACGGCGAGACCTGCCTTCTGAGCATCACCCGCGACATCACGGAACGGAAGCAGATGGAGGATGCCCTGCGGGAGGCAGAAAGCCGTCTCCGCACGGTGCTGGCCAACTCCCAGGCCATCGTCTACCAGTTGAATCCCGAAGGCCGCTTCACCCTTTCCGAAGGCCTGGCCCTGGCGAACCTGGGGCTGAGACCTGGGGAGGTGGTGGGGCTCTCGGCCCTGGACATGTATCACGATCATCCCGAAGTGCAGGGGCAGATCCGGGGTGCCATGGCGGGCCAGCCCTCCCGGCAAATCATCAAGCTGGGCGGGAGGGTCTTCGACAGTTTCCTCACACCGGTGCGGGACGAACAGGGAGGCGTTGCCTCCATCATCGGCATCGCCACTGACATCACGGAGCGGCAGTTGGCGGAGGATGCCCTGATGGCCGAGCGGAGCCTCTTCGTGGGTGGTCCGGTCATGGTGCTGAAATGGCGGGGCGATCCTGGCTGGCCGGTGGAGTATGTCTCGCCCAATGTCAAGACCGTCCTGGGCTACTCAGCCCTCGACCTGGTGGATGGCAGCATCCAGTTCGAGGACCTGGTCCACCCCGAGGATGTGCCCCGACTCCGCCGCGAGAGCCTTGAACACCAGGCCGCCCACACGAGGCAGTACGAACAGCAGTACCGGCTCCGCACCGCGGGCGGCGAGTACCGATGGTTCTACGACTTCACCTCGGCCGCGGACCCGGGACCCAGCCCCAGGCGCTTCCTGGGCTACCTGCTGGACATCACGGACCGCCACGCCGCCGAGGAGGCCCTGCGCCACAGCCAGAAGCTGGAGAGCCTCGGCGTCCTGGCTGGGGGCATCGCCCATGACTTCAACAACCTGCTCACAGTGATCCTGGGCAACCTCAACCTGGCCCAGCTGCGGTTGGGCACGCAGTCCCCTGCCCAGAACTACCTTGCCAACACCGAGGCGGCCGTGCTCAGGGCCACGGAGCTTACCAAGCAGATGCTGGCCTATTCCGGGCGCGGCGCGTTCCAGGTGGAGGCCCGTGACCTCAACGCCATTGTCGGGGAGGTCGCCCACCTCATGGAAGTGTCCATCCCCAAGAAGGTGCGCCTGTGCTACGACCTGGCCCCGGGCCTGCCTGCCATCAATGCTGACGGCGCCCAGCTTCAGCAGGTGGTCATGAATCTGGTCATCAATGCCGCCGATGCCATCGGGGAGCAGGAAGGCGCCATCCACCTCAGCACCCAGGCCATGGATCTGGATTCGGACCACCTGGCCATGGACTTTCTCGGCGCTCCGCTGTCCCCCGGCAGGTATGTACAACTTGAAGTCGAGGACACTGGCGCCGGCATGAGCCCCGAAATCAGGGCCCGGATCTTCGATCCCTTCTTCACCACCAAGCCCAAGGGTCGCGGCCTCGGACTCTCCGCCATGCTGGGCATCCTCCGGGGCCATCGGGGAGGGCTCCGGGTCCAGTCGGAAGTAGGGCGTGGCACTTCCTTCCAGGTCTTCTTCCCTGCCTGCACCGAACCTGCCCAGGCAGCGAGCTCCGGACCGGGTGGCGGGGCGAAAGCGCCGCTGCGGGGCCGGGTCCTCGTGGTGGACGATGAGCCGCTCATCCTGGAGACACTGCAGCACGCCCTCGGTGCCATGGGCCTGGAAGTGCTGACCGCCCTGGATGGCCTCGAGGCCCTGGACCTGTTCCGCCAGGAGGCGGGGAACCTGCAACTGGTGATCATGGACCTGACCATGCCCCGGATGGATGGGCGCGAGGCCTTCCAGGCCATGCACGAGCTCAATCCCGCCATCCCGGTGCTGCTCAGCAGCGGCTATTCCGAACGCGATTCCCTGCGCACCTTTTCGGGGGAGGCTCCGGCGGGATTCATCCAGAAACCCTATCAGATGGTCATCCTGAAGGAGCTGGTGGCACGGGTGCTGGAGGCCTAGCTTACCGGGTACACTGGACGGCTGGAGCAGCCCATGCAGTCGTCGCAACGCGCCCGGATGTCCATTTTCCTCACGGTCTTCGTGGACCTGCTGGGCTTCGGCATCGTCATCCCCATCCTGCCCCTCTACGCGCAGTCCATCGCGGAGCACCCCAGCCACTGGATGACGGCGGTCAACCAGTTCCTGGGTTTGGGGGGCGCGGGCACCACTCCCGGTGCCTTCTGGGCCGGGGTGGGCTTCCTGAGTTTCAGCCTCATGCAATTCATCGCTTCGCCGGTGCTGGGTCGCATCTCGGATCTGGTGGGTCGCAAGCCGGTGCTCTGGGTGAGTCTGCTGGGCTCGGCCCTGGGCTACCTGATGCTGGCACTTACCAGCCGTTTCGAGTGGATGCTGGCTGCACGCATCCTGGACGGCATCACCGGCGGCAATATCTCCGTGGCCCAGGCCGCCATGGCGGACAGTTCCAGGCCGGAGGAACGCTCCAAGGTCATGGGCATGATCGGTGCCGCCTTTGGCCTCGGCTTCGTCCTGGGGCCGGCCCTGGCTGGCGTCCTCAGCGGCAGCCAGCTTGGCGTTCACCTCCTGGCCACCCGCGGGTGGCACTTGCCCTTCTTCGTGGCGGGGGGACTCTCGCTGCTCGCCTCGCTGATGGTCATCCTCTGGCTGCCTGAAACCCTCACGCCCGAAGTGAGGGCCCGCGCCAAGAAGGAGGAGAGCCGCGGCCACGCCCTGGTGAAGGCCATGGAGCGCAAAGGCATGCCCCAGCTCCTGGTCATCTCCCTGCTGGCCATGGCCGGCTTCGCCATGATGGAAGGTACCTTCGCCCTGCTGGTCCACGCGCGGTTCGACTTCGGCCAGCGGGAAGTGGGCTACCTGTTCGCGGGCATCGGCATCCTCCTGGTGATCTACCAGGGGGGCCTCGTCCGCCTGGTGGCCAAGTGGGTCCCCGAGCGCATCGCCCTGCCCATCGGGCTCGCGGCCATGGGCCTGGCCCTCCCCTTCCTGCCCGTCATCGGCAAGGGCTGGCCCCTCCTGGTGCTCTTCATCCCGCTCGCCTGGGGCAGCGGCATGGGCAACACGGCGGGCACCGCCCTGGCCAGCCAGCTCACCCCCGCCGAAGATCAGGGCGGCCTCTTCGGGGTGCTCAATTCCATGAACAGCCTGGGGCGCATCCTGGGCCCAGCCATCGGCACCTTCACCTTCGCCCGCTGGGGCGCCCACGCAACCTATACCGTGGCCTCCCTCACCCTGGGCATCGCCCTGGTGCTGTCGTTGACCCTCACGCGGCAGGAGCCTGCCGCCTCTTCCGCCAAGGAATCCGCATGATCCGCCTCGATGGGCAGTCCCTCACCGCCAAGCTTCTTGCCCGTATCGCCGCGGGCGAGGGCGTCTCGCTGGACGAGGGCGCCCTCGCCAAGGTTGCCGAGAACCGCGCCGTGGTGGATCGCATCGTGGCCGAAGGCCGCACCGTCTATGGGATCAATACCGGTTTCGGCCAGTTCGCCACGGTGGTGATCGCCCCGGACCAATTGCAGCGCCTCCAGCTAAATCTGGTGCGCAGCCACGCCGCCGGCGTGGGGGAGCCCTTGCCCAAGGCGCAAACCAGGGCCCTCATGGCCGCCCGCATCAACTGCCTGCTCAAGGGCCACAGCGGCATCCGCCCGGAGCCCATCCAGCTGCTGGCCGCCTGCCTGAACCAGGGGGTGGTGCCAATGATTCCCAGCCAGGGCAGCGTGGGTGCCAGTGGCGATCTGGCTCCCCTGGCACACATGGCGCTGCTGCTGGTGGGCGAGGGCCTGGCCTGGTCTGGAGAGCACCAGGTCCCGGGGGGTGAGGCCCTGGCCCAGGCAGGGCTCAAGCCCGTGGTGCTCCAGGCCAAGGAGGGCCTCGCGCTGATCAACGGCACCCAGCTCATCACCGCCCTGGGCAACCTGGCGACGGAGAAACTGACCAGCCTCGCCACCTTGGCTGACGAGATCGCCGCCCTCAGCCTGGAGGCGCTGCGGGGCACCCGGGCCGCCTTCGACCCCCGCATCCATGCCGCCCGTCCCCACCCAGGGCAGATCGCCGTGGCAGGGCACCTGCGCGGGATCCTGGGCGACACCAGTGAGATCGCCGAAAGCCACAAGGACTGCCATCGGGTGCAGGATTCCTACAGCCTGCGCTGCATTCCCCAGGTGCATGGCGTTACGCGCGATGCCCTGGCCTTCGCGGGAGCGATCCTGGAGCGAGAGCTCAACAGCGCCACCGACAACCCCATGATCTTCACGGACACGCAGGAATCCAGGTCGGGCGGCAATTTCCACGGCCAGTACCCTGCCTTCGCCTGCGATGTGCTCGCCATCGCCGCCGCCGATCTGGCCAGCATCTCCGAGCGGCGCCAGGAACGCCTGGTGAACCCCTCCACCAGCGACCTGCCCGCCTTCCTCACCCAGAACGGCGGTCTGGAATCGGGCTTCATGATGGCCCATGTCACCTCCGCCGCCCTGGTGAGCGAGATGAAGGGCCTGGCGAGCCCCGCCTGTGTGGACAGCATCCCCACCAGCGCCGGCAAGGAGGACCATGTGAGCATGGGCCCCATCGCCGCCCGCAAGCTCATGCGCTCGGTTGACGCGCTGGAGCAGGTGCTGGCCATCGAGGCGCGCATGGCCCTGGAAGGCATCCGCATCCTGGGCCTGGCCCCCGCTGAGGGCCTGCACTCCCTGATGGCTCGTCTTGCGAGTGCTTGCGCTCCCTGGGAGGATCGCGCCATGTTTATGGAGATCCAGCACACCCTCGAAGCCCTGCGTGCCCACCAGGAAGCCCGCCCATGACGACCCTCCACCCCTGGCGAACGGCCTGCGCCACCGCGCTGAAGTCGTTCTCGGATGCCGACGCCATCCGCGTCTGGGGGATCGGACACCAGGTGGAGGGCGAGTACCGCCCCATCTTCAACTACCGCTATGAACACACCTATGCGGCGGTGCTGCTGGCCAGGTGGCTGGCCCCCCTGGTGGGGGCGGACCTGGAAGTGGTGGAGTGTGCCGCCTGGCTGCACGATGTGGCCAAGCGGCTCAAGGACCCAGGGGCGAAGGATACCCATGCCATGGATGCCTCGGGCCGGGTGGCCGACCTCCTGAGGGACACAGATTTCCCACCCGCCAAGATCCCCAGGGTGCGCCACGCCATCGAACACCATGTGGGACTTCGATTGTCGAAACCGTTGGACCCCATCGAGACCGCTTGCCTGTGGGATTGCGACAAGCTCAGCAAGATCGGGGCGGCGAGCCTCATCCATTTCGGTTGCATCAGCGGCGCCTTCCAGCCCATCACCACGGCGGAAATCCTGCACCGGGGCAAGGCGTGGCTGGCACTGGCCCAGGGCATTGTGGCTTCCTTCAACACGGAACCCGCCCGCCTGGAGGGGGCCCGGCGACTTGCCTTCCTGGAAGCCCATTACCAGCAGCTCCAGCGGGAATGGTCGGAGCCCATGGGGACGACCCCGCCATGAGCGGGTTCCTGCCCCTAGCCCAGAGTCTGGCCGTGGCCCTCAAGGCCCTGCAGATGTACACGGCCAATCACCCCCGGGCCCAGGAGGCCCTCGCGGCGGCGCTGGCCGTGCTCGATCGCGAACTGGCGGGCAAATCCAATCTCCAGTTCGTGGTGAGCGGGGCCAAGTCCTTCGTGGACGGCCAGGTCCAGGACACCCGCAATCCCCATGTGGCGGCTCTCATGCGCCTGGTGGCCGAGCGGGGCGTCAGCGGGTTCGTCTTCGAGCCGGGGGTCACGGGGGAGGAACTGCTCACCTTCCTCACGGGCCTTGCCACCAAACCAGCCCGCCTGGAGGAACAGGGCGGCTTCGAAGCCTTGCTGCAGCAGGGGGCGGTGCGACACATCTGGGTCTCCCAGACCCGGTACCAGGAAGTCCAGGCGGGGGATGACCCGGTCCTGGAACCGGAGCCTCCCGCCACCTCCCAAACCGCCGCCGCCACCCCGGAACGCCTGGTCGCTTTCCTCCGCCAGGCCCTGTTGGCCAACCTGGCTTCCAAGGGCACCTCGCCAGGCACCGACCCTGATGGCCTGGGCTTCCTCAGGGACCTATCCCCCGCTGACCTGGGCGGCCTGGGCAGCCTGGGCCGGGATCTGGGCCTGGACGAGGCGATGCCCACCCCCACCCAGATGGGGACCCTGCGCCAGGTCCTGCTGGGGGTGGCGCCGATGGAGCAGTTGCGCCTCATCGCGGGCCTGGCGAGCCTGCCCGAGCATCCGGCTGGTCTGGCCCTGGGCGTCAAGGCGCTGGCGGGCGAGATCCTGGCCAGCGCCGTCCAGACCCTGCTGGCCCAGGGCCGCCCCTGGAACCACCTCAAGGGCCCCCTGCAGGATCTTCTGCGCCCTCTCCCCCAGCGGGAGCCCCTGGTGGAAGCCCTCGCCGCACGCTTGCAGGAGGCAGGCCAGGACGGCCGCCAGGCCCAGGCGCTGCTGCGGCACCTGGCCTGGGAGGAACTGAGCCTGGAGGCCCGTCTGCTGAAGGTCCTGGAGGAAGGCTGCCTGTTCGAGCTCACGCTGGAACAGCGGCTGGCCCTGATGCGGGAATTGCTGGATCTGCACCGCGACGATGCCTTCCTGCGCGTCCTCGACCTGCTGATCGAGGCCCTGCACAGCGATCTCCCGGAACTACGCCTCCAGGGAGCCCAGACCCTGGCGGGGGTGGCCCACTGGCTGGGAGACCCGGGCCTGCCCGCCGGGGGCGAAGGGGCCCTGACCGAAGGCCTTCGCGCCCACTTCGGGTGGGAACCGGACCCGCCCATCCATCGCTGGAGCACCAACGCCCTCGGGCTGCTGCTGGCCACCCTGGTCGTCCGCGGGGCCCTGCCCCAGGCCATCGAGGAATTGCGCGAGCTCGAGGGGCTCTGTGCCTTCCTGGAAGAGCCCCACCCCTGGCGGCAGGAGGCCCTGAACCAACTGCGGAGCGTGCTCACCCAGGCCCCTCTGCTGGACGCAAGCCTGCGCCTGGCCTTCGGTGCAGATCGCGAACAGGTGGTGGCGGAAGTCTACCCTGCCTTTGAATACCTCGGCGCCCCCATGGCCCATCATCTGGTGCTCCGTTTGACCGACGAAGGAGACCGGACCCGCCGGGGGCGCCTGGTGGAAG
>JBBIHT010000080.1:0-8005 GCA_037446845.1 Geothrix sp.
GCAGGCCCCAGGCCCGGCGCCGGTGGCCCTGGCACCGAGGCCCAAGACCGAGTCGTCGCCAACCCCTGTGAGGGCCGCTTCGCCTGATCCAGACCGAATTGCCCACTTGCCCCGGCTGATCCTGGATGATGCGCGGCAGGTGGTTCGCGCCCCTGGCCAGTGGGAGCGAGGCGACTGGATCACGGCAGGGGTGAGCACCGCGGCCGTCATCGGCACGGCCCTGTGGCTGGACCGTCCTGTGGACAACGCCGTGCTGCGGAATGCCAAAGGCTCCTGGAATCGCGGGGCCAAGTCGGTGCAGCAACTGGGCGGCGCCCCCAGCGTCCTGATGGCGGGGGGAGCCTACCTGGCAGGGGTGGCCTTCAAGGTTCCCGAGGTACGGGCCACGGGCGTGGACGCCCTGGCGTCCATGGGGCTTGCCCAGCTCCTGCTGGCTCTGCCGCTGAAAGCGGCCGTGGGTCGTTCAAGGCCATACGAAGGGCAGGGTTCCCACGATTACCATCCCTTCGGCGGTGGCCATTCCTTCCCGTCCGGCCACACGGTCCAGGCCTTTGTATTGGCCTCCGTCCTCTCAGAGCATGCGGATCGTCCCTGGGTATCCGGCCTTTCCTACGGTCTGGCTGGCCTGGTGGGCGCGGCTCGCGTGGAACAGCGCCAGCATTTCCTGTCCGATGTGGTGGCGGGGGGGCTCATTGGCACCTTCGTGGGCCATACGGTGGTGGCCCACAACCAGGCGCTGCGGGCCCGTGGGCGGTGGCAAGTGGCCATGTCCTTTGCGCCCATGGCCCAGACCGGCGGGTATGGCCTCAGTGTGGCCATGAAGTTCTGACGAACAGGGATCCGAGGAAGGCGAGGAAGGTGCCCAGGGCGCTGATGCTGCAGACGAGGACTGCGCCAGCGGCGCAGTCCTTGGAAATCTTGATGGCGGGATGCAGGTCGGGATGCACATGGTCCAGGGCCTGCTCCAGCGCCGTGTTGAACAACTCGGCGGAAAGCACCAGGCCGCAGTTCATCAGCAGAAGTGCCCACCAGGTGGCTGCGGGTCGCAACCCGATCAACAGCAGGACCACCCCCAGGGTCATCACGCTCTGGAAACGAAAACTGGCCTCCTGCTCCCAGGCGGCGCGGATGCCCTGGAGGCTGAAGGATAGGCGATTCGGAAAGGATTGGTTCTTCATGGAGTCCTGGGAGAAATCCCCTTCATTGTGCCACCAGGGCCTCCCCGCCAGTCTCCCGCTCATCCTACCTGGATCTGTGTAAACCTGAGCAGGTCATGGAGTCATTCATTCCCGAGATCGCCCCGATGCCCGATGCCGTGAACACCGTTCGCTACCGGGCCCTCCTGCTGGAAGGCCTTCTGCGTGGGGGCGCGCCCGCCATGGCGCCTGGCGCGAAAGTGTTGATGGTGGATACCGCGCGGCAACGGCTGGGCCTGCTGGACCGGGGCTGCCTGCTGTTCGAGACCGCCATCTCCACGGCCAGGAATGGCCTTGGCTGCGAACAGGATTCCTATCGCACGCCCACGGGCTGGCATTGCATCCAGGCGCGCATTGGCGATGGCGCCGAGCCCGGCACGATTTTTCGCAGCCGGGTGGCTACGGGGGAAGTCTGGCGGGGTGAGCGGCGGGATGAAGACTTGATCCTGACCCGCGTGCTCACCCTGCAGGGCCTGGAAAGGGGCTGGAACCGGGGTGCTGGGCGGGATTCCCTGGATCGCTTCATCTACCTGCACGGCACCAACCAGGAAGGACTGCTGGGCACTCCGGTATCCCATGGTTGTGTGCGGCTGGGCAACCAGGCGATCACGAGGCTCTTCGACCTCGTGCGCGAAGGCGATCTGGTGCTCATCGCCGATGAACTGGCCGGGGATGGCTTCGGCCTGGGCCGTCTGCATTTCGCCGGGGTTGCAGGCAGTGGCATGAGCGCCCTGGCGCAGTTCGTGGCCATGAAGGGGGGCCGGGCCACTGGCAGTGATCGCAGCTTTGATCGCGGAGAGCGTGCCGATGCCCGCGCCCGGCTGGAAGCCCTGGGGGTGGCGATTCATCCCCAGGATGGTTCGGGGATCAAGGGCGCATGCGCGGGGTTGGTGGTATCCACGGCCGTGGAGGAGGAAGTGCCCGATGTGGCGGCAGCGCGACGGCTTGGCGTGCCGGTGCTGCATCGCTCCGAGCTGCTGGCTTATCTGGTGGCGCGGTACCGCACTGTGGCGGTGACGGGCACCAGCGGCAAGTCCACCACGGTGGCGATGATCTTCGAGATCCTGCGGGGCGCGGGCAGGGACCCCTCCGTCATCACTGGTGGCGAGCTGATCGCACTCCAGGGGACAGGGCACTGGGGTAATGCCTGGGCCGGGGCCTCCGACCTCCTGGTGATCGAGGCCGACGAAAGCGATGGTTCGGTGGTGCGCTATCACCCGGCCGTGGGCGTGGTCCTGAACCTGCAGAAGGATCACAAGGAGATGGGCGCGGTGGCGACGATGTTCAGAGCCTTCCGGGCCCAGGTGCGCGAGCAGGCCGTGGTGGGCGAGGCGGAGAACCTTCGTGAATTCGCGCCGGGGGCCAGGGTTTTTGGTTTCGACCAGAGCACAGGCCTGCGCGGGGAGAACCTGATCTGTGGCGCGGAGGGCTCCACCTTCCGTGTGGGGGAAGGTCGCTTCATCCTTCCAGTGCCGGGAAGACACAATGTCGAGAATGCCCTGGCGGCCCTGGCAGCCTGCTCCGTCCTTGGGGTTTCACTGAAGGAGATGGTGGGGCCCCTGGCCTCATTCCAGGGGGTGGCGCGGCGGTTCCAGGTGCTGGGCACAGGGCGCGGTGTCACGGTGGTGGACGATTTCGCCCACAATCCGGCCAAGGTGGCGGCCTCCATCCGAGCCGCCCACCTGCGGGCAGAACGGATCCTGGCGATCTTCCAGCCCCACGGTTTCGGGCCCTTGAAATTCCTCCGCCAGGATTTCGTGGAGGCCTTCGCCAGGGAATTGCACCCGCAGGATCGCCTCTGGTTCCTGGATGTGTTCTACGCGGGGGGCACCGCCGCGAAGGACATCAGCAGTGCCGAAGTGATCGCGGAGATCGCCTCCCTGGGTACCGCCGCCGAATACGCGCCGTCGAGGGAAGGGCTGGTGGCGAGGCTTGGCACTGAGGCCAGGGCCGGCGATCTGATCCTGCTCATGGGAGCCAGGGATCCCTCGCTGCCAGGGTTGGCCAGACAGATTCTGGAGAGGCTGGAAAATCATGAACTCTAGGACCAGGCAAGACCACCCGGAAGCGCCCCTGAACCCCACCACCCTCCGCGCCGTGATGTCCGCCCTCCGCAAGCCGGAGGTCGGCTGCCCCTGGGACCTGAAGCAGGATCATCAGAGCCTGGCGCGGTACCTCCGTGAGGAAGCGGCCGAGGTGCTGGATGCGCTGGCCGCCCACCAGCCAGGGCATGCCCAGACTGAAGCACACCTCTGCGAGGAATTGGGCGACCTCTGGCTGCAGGTGATTTTTCACGCCCAGCTGGCGGCGGATCGCGGGGCCTGGGATCTCCATGATGTGGAAAGGACCATCGTGGAGAAACTGCTGCGAAGGCATCCGCATGTGTTCGCAGAACTCGTGGTGGATGGCGCGGAGGAGGTGCTCACCAACTGGGTGGCCATCAAGCGGGAAGAACGGGGGCTGACCTCGGAGGTGGAGCCCCGCCTGCTGGAGGGCATGCCGGCCTCCCTGTCGCCCCTGGATGAGGCCCTTGAGATTGGTCACCGCTGCGCCAAGGTGGGCTTCGAGTGGCCCGACCTGGAGGGTGTCCTGGACAAGGTGAAGGAGGAGGTGGCTGAGTTGCAGGCGGAGTCTGATCCGGTGAGGGTGTCGGAGGAGTTCGGTGATGTGCTGTTCAGTCTCGTGCAATGGGCCCGCAAGAAGGGCGTGGACCCGGACGCCGCCCTGCGGGGCCAGATGGCGCGCTTCCGCCGCCGCTTCGCCCGCGTCGAGGATGATGCCCTGACCCAGGGCGGGTGGGAGGGGCGCAGCCTGGCGGAGCTGGAATCCTCCTGGCAGGCGGCCAAGGCGCTGGAGAAGGGTCAGCACGCCGAGGCAAGGTAGGATGACGGCAACGGTGTGACCTTGTCCCTGCTCCCTTTCTACCTGGTGACCCTGACCCATCCCACCTGGGAGGAGGCCCTGGCCTGTGCCCGGGGATTGAACGGGGATGCCATGCCCGAGCTGCGCCTGGACCTGTTCCCGGAGCAGGATCCCGAGGCCCTGGTGGATGCCCTGGGGCATCGCTGTCTGGTGAGCTGCCGCAGGGTGTCCGAGGGCGGGCGGTGGCCCGATGGGGACGAGTCCGGGCGCATGGCCCACCTGCTCAAGGCCCTCCGGGGGAAACCCCAATGGATGGACCTGGAGTGGGACCTGGAGCTTCCAGCGCCCCTCCAGGCGGCGCGCACCTACCTTCACCTGCTGCGCTCGGTCCATGTGGCCCCCGGCATCTTCGACCTGCGCCAGAGACTCAGCAACCTGCCCTCCGGGGATGCCTACAAATGGGTGGGCTGGGCCGAACGATTGGACGACAACGCCCGCCTCAAGCCCTCCTTGGCCTGGGCGCGGGATCACGGCATCCACCTGTCGGCTTTCCTCCGCGGGGCGAAGGGGCTGGTGAGCCGGGTCTTCGGGGCCAGTTGGGGTGGTTCCTTCACCTATGCGGCCCCCGATGATGGGCCCGGGGCCGCCCCAGGCCAGCTGCCCCTTCGGACCCTGCGGATGTGCCGGTCGTCCCGCCTGAATCCCGGCCATGGCCTCTGCGGAGTCATGGGGGATCCCGTCCTGCATTCGGTGGGGCCTGCCTACCACAACCCTCGGTTTCAGGCGGCGTACAAGGATCTGGTCTATGTGCCCCTCGCCTGTGCCGAGGCCCCGGAAGCTGTGTCTGCCTGCGAGGCGTTGGGGATTCTCGGTCTCAGTGTCACCGCACCCTTGAAGCACAGCCTGCCTGCTGCTTTGGGTCTTGCAGGCCCCCTCAATACCCTTTGGCGGCGGTCTCCGGGGGATGCCTGGCAGGGCGCCAACACCGATGCCGAGGCCCTTCGCCAGCTGACCTCGGCCCTGGCTGCTGGGCCCGTGCTCCTCCTGGGGGATGGCGGGGTGGCTGCCTCCAGCTGCCAAGTCCTGGCTGCGGCGGGGCGCTCGGTGCTGACAGCATCCCGGCGGGCTCCCCTGGCCGTTGAGCGGGTAAGGGCTTTGGCCCCCGTGGGAGTGGTGCAGGCCACCAGCCTGGGCATGCAGGCGTCAGATCCCATGCCGTTCCCGGAGCTGCTGGAGGCTGCTGCGGGCTCTCTGCGTTGGGCGGTGGAGTGGATCTACAAGGAGGACACGGCCTTCTCCCGCTGGGCCCTGGGCTCTGGCCTGCAACTGGTCAGCGGTGCCGAGCTGTTCCGGGCCCAGGCTGAAGGCCAATGCCGACGGTTCATCGAGGGATGCGGAGCGGTGGGCCCATAGCTGATAGCTTGATTCAATGGACCTTCTCTTGGTCGAGGACAAGGATAGTTTCCGGCGGGTGCTCTCCCAGGCGCTCGCGGGGTCAGCCTGGACGGTGCGCGCGGTGCCGGATCCCCAGGAGGCCCTGAGCAACCTGGTCGAACAACCCTGCGATGTCCTGGTCACGGACCTGCGACTGCCGGGCATGAGCGGGCTGGAACTCATCCGCCGGGCCAGGCAGATGCGCCCAGGGCTGAGAATGGTGCTCATGTCCGCGTTTGCCGAGCCCAGGGATATCGTGGCGGCCATGCGGCTCGGGGCGGACGACTTCCTGGCCAAGCCCTTCGACCTCGATGTTTTCCTGACCCTGCTGGAGCGCCTGGCGGCCCTGGTGGTCGCCCCGGCCCCCGATCCCGCTGAGCCCTGGATTGACCACAGTCCCCCCCTGCGGAGCCTGAATGCCGCCCTGGGCAAGGCGGCCACCACGCGTCTGCCCGTGCTGTTCCGAGGCAGTCCGGGCTCGGGCCGGGCACGGTCCGCCCGCCGACTCCACTGCCTTCGCCATCCCCTTGGCCCGTTTCGGAGGGTCCCCGCCGCCACGCTGGGGCAAAGCGGGCCGGACGATCACCTGCTGGACCTGCTGCGGGGGGGCAGCCTCTACTTGGCGGAGTTGGATCAGCTTTCCCCGAACGCAGTGGAGGCCCTGGTTCAGGCCACCGGGAGCGAAGCCGGCCGCGCCCTGGACTGGATGGCGGGGATTGCGCCCGGCGGCCAGGTTCCAGTTCCGCTCCGGGAATCCCTCGGCGCCCTGGAGCTGAGGATCCCCCCCCTCCGGGAGCGGCGGGAGGACATTCTGGCCCTGGCCTCGAGTTTCCTGGACCGCGCCGCCCGACAGGAGGGACGGCCGGCCCCCTGGCTGGAACGCAACGCAGAGCGGCAACTGCTGGACTATGCCTGGCCTGGCGAGGTTCGGGAGCTGGAATCCGTGCTGCGGCATGCCCTGCAGAGCGAACGGGGACACTCGATCCGGGAGCTTGCTGGCCTGGGACTGGGATCCCAGGCCCCCCTCTGCCTGCCCTGGCCGGCACCGGATGTCCTGGAGGCCATGCTCCGGGAGGGGCTGAAGGCGGTGGAATCCCAGCTGCTTCGCAGGGCCCTGAATCACCAGGCGGGCAGCCTCCCCCGTACCGCTGAGGCCCTGGGCCTGACGGTGCGGGTGCTGGGTCAACGCTTGCGGGACCATGGCATCTCTCTGGAAGATGAAGGGAAGCCCCCTTCAAGGAAGGCGCCATGACCGACAGCACCGCACCCTCCATACCACCCGTGCGCAGTCCCGAAGGAATCCGCCCCGCGGCCCAGGCGGCCCTGGCGGCGCTGCAGAAGGTGGTCGTGGGCAAGGAGGCTCAGGTTCGACGGGCCTTCGCGGCCCTGCTTTCAGGCGGCCATGTGCTGCTGGAGGACCTGCCAGGGGTCGGCAAGACCACCCTGGCCAAGGGTTTGTCGCGCATTCTCGGTGGCACCTTCCAGCGGGTGCAGGGAACCAACGACCTGCTGCCCTCGGATCTGCTGGGCGTTCATCTCTGGGATGCCGGGGAGCAGGCCTTCCGCTTCCAGCCGGGGCCGGTCTTCTGCCATGTGCTGCTCCTGGATGAACTGAACCGCATCGGCCCCAAGACCCAGAGCGCACTGTTGGAGGCAATGGTGGAAGGGCAGGTGACCCTGGATCGCGCGACCCTCCCCCTGCCGGACCCGTTCCTCGTCATCGCCACCCAGAATCCCCAGGATCATGCGGGCACCTTTCCCCTTCCCGAAAGCCAACTGGACCGGTTCTGTTGTGCCTTGCACCTGGGCTATCCAGATCGGCTGGCGGAACGGCGGATCCTGCAGGGCGAAGCGGGAGCGGAGCGCCTGGATACCCTGCACCCGCCCCTGGATCTAGAGGGCTGGCGCCTGGCCCGGCTTGCCGTCAAGGCCGTGCGCGTGAACGAAGCCGTCCTTGATTACGCCGAGCGCATGGTGGAACAGATTCGGAGGACCGGGGGGTTCTGCTCCACTCGGGCCGTGCATCATTGGCTGAGCCTGGCCCAGGCCGAAGCCTGGCTGGAAGGCAGGGAGTTCATCACGCCAGACCACTTGCAGGGAACCCTTGCCGACACCATGGCCCATCGGGGCAGCCTCGATGATCGCCGATTGAACCGCAGTGATCGCCGGGAGCAGCTGCAAACCCTGATCAAGGAGCTGCCCGTGGGATGGGCTGGATGAACCCCGTGGAGGAATCGGTCGGCCAGGTGCTGCAGGCCGCTCGGGTGGCGCACGGCTTGTCCCGCCAGGCCCTGGCCCTGGAGTTGAAACTGCCCATGCGGCACATCGAGGCCATCGAGAACGATGACTGGGAGGCCCTGCCACCGGGGCGTCCCCGGCCCCTGGCCCGGCAGTTGGCGGCGAGGCTGAAGGTGGACCTGGAGTACCACAGCGGCGCCCTGCAGGGGGTTCCGGGTGGCTGGGAAGTGGCCCCGCCGGATCCAAGGCAGGAGCGCCTGGAACGACTGGTCATG
>JBBIHT010000081.1:0-7979 GCA_037446845.1 Geothrix sp.
CCTTGCGGGTCCAGGAACGGCTGCTCCAGAGAAAGAGGTTCTTCGCGGTCTGCTGGGACACGGTTGAGGCTCCCCGTTTGCGGCGGCTCCGCTCGTTGTGCTGAACCGCCTTCTCGATGGCCTGCCAATCAAAGCCGAAGTGTTCAGGGAAAGTCTGGTCCTCCGCGGCTATGACCGCCAAACCCAGGCTAGGCGCGATTTCTTCCAGTGGGACCCAGGAATGGTGAGCGGTGTAGGGCCGATCGCTGGACCAGGATTCAACGCGCCGTTGCACCATGAGCCCGGAGGTGGGCACCGGGACGAAGCGGAAGATCACCACCAGCAGGACATTCAAGACCAGGAACAATCCCGCGCCCCAAGCCAAGGCCAGGATCATCCTTTTCAGTCGTCCGCGTGGCTTCCCCATGCCTCCAGTCTGCCAGCCGGGAGGCGAAGAGGCATCCAGGGGATCCCTGCTCCGGGTTTGCCAGCGGCGACCGGGTGGAATGGCGGCCGGAGTCACCCCCGGCTGTGGCATGCTCCCAGTGGGAGGGCGGCATGAACGATTCCCTGACAGGTCCCGAGCTGATCGCCCTGGTGCGGCGGGTGTTCCGACCCGGAAGGAATGACCGCGCCCTGGCCATCCTGGTGGACCTTCCCGACGCCAGGGTCCAGGACGAGGGTGACTGGTCCGGGCGGCGGGACATGGCCGTGGCCTGGAGGCGCGAACTCGCGGCCCAGCGTGACGAGCTGGGCCTCGATGTCCACCTGGTGGCCTATCCCAATGTCCACACCAACAACGGTGACCTGCCGGAACGGGCCTGGGTGCTTGAAGGCGGCCCCCTGCCCCCGGTGGCGGCACTGGCCCCTTGGGCCTCCGTTCCCTTCGCGGAAATCTACACCACCCATTCCATGCTCATCGCGCTCACGAAGTTTTCGGCCACGGCGCCGCTGAAACTGGCTGCGAAACGGTTTCCCATCCGCGCTGCCACCATGCCGGGATTCCGGGCTGACATGATTCCCGCCCTGCGCCTGGATTACACCGAAGTGAACCGCCGAGTGGAGCTGCTGAAGGATCTGCTGGACCGGGCCCAGGGCGCCGATCTCCGGTTCGAGACACCCGCTGGTCCCTGCGAGCTGCACCTGGACCTGCGCCACCGGACCGGCCATGCGTCGGGTGGCCTCTTCCCGAAGCCTGGCACGGCCGGCAACCTGCCCTCGGGCGAGGCCTACATCGTGCCCTACGAGGGCGAGCTGCCGGACGATCCCAGCCGTACGGCGGGCGTCATGCCCGTGCAGTTCGGCGACGAGATCGTGCGCTACCAGATCGTGGAGAACCACGCAGTGGCCGTGCTCAGTGAAGGCCCCCGGTCACGCCAGGAAACGGCCCTGCTCGCCAGGGAACCCGCCTATGGCAACCTGGCCGAACTGGGCCTGGGCGTGCTTGCCGCGTTCGGCCTCAAGCCCATCGGCGAGATCCTGCTGGACGAGAAGCTGGGCCTGCACCTGGCCTTCGGCCGCAGTGACCACTTCGGCGGCCAGGTGGGCCCCGCCCAGTTTTCCAGCCCCGAGGCCGTCATCCACATTGACCGCGTCTATGTCCCTGAAACCCAGCCCGGTGTGAAGGTCCTCTCCGTGGACCTGGAACTGGAGGATGGCTCCTCAGTCGGGCTGATGCGGGCCGGGGAATACTCGGTCGGCTTCTGAGGGGCGGCACCCTTCCTCCCGAAGGGTCAGAACAGCCTTCCCACCAGCGCGGCCAGGGCGGTCTCCGTGCGGAGGATGCGAGGGCCCAGGTCCAGGGGGTTCAGCCCTGCCTGAAGCAGGCTTTGGACCTCCGCCTCGATCCACCCGCCCTCGGGGCCGATGGCCAGGGTCACCGGAGCCACCAGCACCCGCGGGGTCCCGGCGCCCAGACCCGGGTGGGCCAGGATTCCGGTGCCTCCCGCCAGCAGCCCAGGCAGATCATCCTCAACGAAGGGACGGAAGAGCCGCGCCAGGCGCAGCTCCGGCAACACCGTGTCCCTGGCCTGCTCCAGGCCGAGCAGCAGCTGCTCCCGCAGGTTCCCTGGATTCATCCGGGGACTGGCCCAATAGGATTTCTCCACCTTCCAGGCGTTCAGCAGGATGATGCGCGCGGCACCCAGGCTGGCGGCGGCGGCCACCACCCGGTTCAACACCTTGGGGCGGGGCAAGGCGATCACCAGGGTGAGGGGCAGCTTGGGGGGCGGGGCATGCTCCAGCGCCAGCGCCAATTCCAGCACCTGGTCATCGAGGCGGAGCACCGTCCCCCGCCCCATCGGCCCACCCAGCAGGCCCACCGACAACTCGTCGCCCACCCGGGCGCGGTGAATCTCGCGCACATGGGCCAGGCGCCGCCCATGCAGGCAAGCGGTGTCAGGACCGACCAGATCCCCGGGCTGAAGCAGCACGAGGTTCATGACACTTCCCTGGCCAGGATCAGATCCCGGTCTCGCTGCTGGCCAATCTGGAATACATGCTCGCCCACCTCATGAAAGCCGTGGCGAGCGTAGAAGGCCAGGGCCCTGGCGTTGTGTTCCCACACCCCGAGCCAGAGGGTGTCCGCCCCCCAGTCCCGGGCGATGGCCAGGGAGGCCTCCAAAAGGCTCGCCCCACGCCCGCCTCCCTGGGCGGCCCGGAGAAGGTAGATGCGCTGGAGTTCCACGGGGCGCGCCCCAGGCACACCGGCCTCCCGATGGCCCAGGCGCAGCTGGGCGAACCCCACAGGGGTGCCCTCCAGCTCCAGCAGCAGGGCCGGCCTGGCAGAATCCGCCAGTTCGGCGCGCTGAATCGCCTCGCCATAGGCTTCGGCCAGAAAGGCCCTCAGTTCGAATGGCGGGTACTGGCTTTCAAAGGTTTCCCGGAAGGTCCGTTCCCCCAGATCGGCGAGGATCCTGGCGTCACCCAGCAACGCGGGTCGGATGCGGCTCGAGGCGGACACCCCGCTCACCTCGATCTTGGGCTGGTTTTGACCCGGGACTTCGCGTTCGCCCGGGCAGCCACGGCGATGGCCTTGGTCATCCACTGGGCCAGGCGGTCCGTGTCCTCCAGCACCTCCTCGGGCAGTTCGTAGTACTGCATGGGTTTGTCGGGATTTCCGAAGGGCAGAAAGGGGCCTTTGCCAGCCGCCAGGAAGTCCTCGCGATTGCTGTCGTCCGTCTTGAAATACAGCACCTCCTCGGCCACCAGGGCGAAGGCCCTGCCCTCCGCGAAGAAGCAGAGGCCGCCGAACATGGGGCGGCAGGTGACAGGGCGTACCTGCCCCATTTGTTCAAGGAGGTATGTGCGGAAGCTCACAGAGACGGCCATGGCGACAATGCTACCCTCACTCCGGACTCGCTGGTGGCCCGGCGACTTTTGACAGGATCGCGCCATGCGGATCAATACCCTCGACGACCTGCTCCGCGCCGTGAAGGATCGGCCCCGCAAACGGCTGGTGGTGGCCTGGGCCAATGACGCCCATACCCTGGAAGCAGTGAACAGCGCGGTGAAGGCAGGGCTGGTCGAGCCGACCCTCGTGGGTGACGAAGGCATCATGTCCCGAACCCTGGATGAGCTTGGCTTCTCGTCACTCCGTTTCCGCAAGGTGCCTGTCCAGTCTGAGGTGGAAGCCGCCGCCAAGGCAGTGGCCCTCATGCGCGCGGGCGAGGGCGACCTCCTCATGAAGGGCGCGCTGAGCACGGACAAGTACATGCGCGCCATCCTCCACAAGGAGCAGGGCCTCCTGGATCCCGGCGCCATTCTCAGTCATGTCTCCGTCATGGAGCACCCGCGGCACCCAAAGCTCATGATCATCGGCGATGTGGCGGTGATCCCTGAGCCCGATTTCAGGGAGAAACTGGCGATCCTCGGCTACCTGGTGCGGACCGCCCAGGCCCTGGGCATCGCCCAGCCCAAGGTGGCGGTGCTGGCTGCTTCCGAACAGGTGCTCCAAAAAATGCGCGCCAGCGTGGATGCGGCCCTCCTCTCCAAGATGGCCGAGCGGGGCCAGATCAAGGACGCCCTGGTGGATGGTCCCCTGGCCCTGGACGGCGCCCTGGATCCCGAGTCAGCCCGCATCAAAGGCCTCA
The DNA here is from genome assembly GCA_037446845.1 of Geothrix sp. Lineage (GTDB taxonomy): Bacteria > Acidobacteriota > Holophagae > Holophagales > Holophagaceae > Geothrix. The sequence goes on from JBBIHT010000081.1 coordinate 4,071, forward strand.
CGGGACCCGTGGCCGGCGACGCGGATTGCCTGCTGTTCCCCAATGTCGAGGCAGGCAATGTGTTCTACAAGTGCGGCACCAAGCTGGGGGGCGCGGAGATCGCCGCCGTGGTCCTGGGCGCCCGGGTGCCCTGCGTGCTCAGCAGCCGCGGCGACAGCCCCTTGACCAAGCTCAGTTCCATCGCCCTGGCGGCTCTGCTGGCCTGAGCCGGGGCACCCCCTGAGGAAGATTCGCCATGCGGGAACTCCAGGACATCATCCAGATTCTTCACGAGCACCCCGGTCCCCTGGCCCTGGCCACACTGGTGGGAGTCGAAGGCTCCAGCTATCGCCGCCCCGGCTCCCGCCTGCTGCTGGATGCCTCGGGTCCCCTTCGAGGCTCCCTCAGTGGCGGCTGCCTGGAGGGGGATATCCAGGCACGGGCAGGGGAGGTGCTGGCTTCCGGTCAGCCGAGGCTGGTTGCCTACGACCTGCGGGGGGAGGCCGATCTGGTCTGGGGCTCCGGCAGTGGCTGTGATGGAATTCTTCAGGTGCTGGTGGAACCCCTGCGCGGCTTCCCCGAATGGATGACCTGGGTCGAGCAGGCCTGGGGCTCGCGAACCGCCCTCACTCTGCACACCGCGCTGGCACCTGAATCCCTCGGCAGGCGCAGCCTCCCTTCCCGGCCCAACGAACCCGGGCCGGGCTTCACGGAGACCTTTCTCCCCGTTCCTGGCCTGTGGATTTTCGGGGCCGGGGAAGACACACGCCCGCTGGTGCGCATGGCCAAGGAGCTGGGCTGGTTCGTGGGGGTGCTGGACCATCGCCCCGCCTTCGCCCGCCGGGAACGCTTTCCGGGGGCCGATGTGGTGCGTTCGGGCTCCATGGCGGACCTGATCCGCCAACTGCCCAGGGACGACCGCTGCGCCGTGGTGCTCATGACCCACAACTATGCCAAGGATCTCGAGGCCCTGCGCCTGCTCCTCCCCCTGCGCCTGGGCTACCTGGGGCTCATGGGCAGCCGCCGGCGCGGGGACAAACTGCGCCAGGAGCTGGGCACCGAAGGGTTGTTCGCAGGTCCCCGCTTCCATACCCCCGTCGGCCTGGACATCGGGGCGGATTCACCGGAAACCATTGCCCTGGCCATCCTCGCCGAGGCCCAGGCGACCCTGGCCTCTGGCAGCCGCACAGGGAAGGCATGACCAGCCCATCCAGGTCCACCCCGCCGGCCGCCATCCCGGCCATCATCCTGGCCGCGGGCGCTGGCCTACGGCTCGGCGAACCGAAGGCGACCCGCATGGCCCTCGCCGCGGGTTGCCAGCCGGTTGTCGCCGTGATCCGACCGGGGCAAGAACTCCTGCCCAAGGCTAAGGTGCACTGGGTCACGAATGACAACGCCGGGGAAGGCATGGCCAGCTCCATTCGGGCCGGGCTCGCCGCCCTGCCCGCCGAGGTTTCCGGGGCGCTGTTGCTGACCGTGGACCAGGTGCGCCTGGAGACCCACCTCCTGGTCCAGCTCCTGGACTGTTTCCGCGGCCACCCCCAGGTACCCGTGGCCTGCGCCTACGCAGGGACCCTCGGCATTCCCGCCATCATTCCCCGGCGCCTGTTTCCTGCACTGGCCTGCCTTCATGGAGACCAGGGCGCCAAGGGCATCCTCATCCAGGAAGCAACCCTGCCCGTGTCCTTCCCGGGCGGAGCCGATGACCTGGACAGGCCGGAGGATATCCTCCGGCTGCACTCGAGCAGAAAGTGAACCCGGGAAGCTGGCTTATCTGGTCTTGACACCCTTCTGGACGGCCATCACGCGGGCGCTGAGTCCCTGGTAGGTGCCGACCGGCATCACCTTCTTGGTGACCAGGAAGCCCTTGGAAAGGTAGGGGCGGTTCTGGATGATGCGTTGCGCAAGCTCATCCGTGACGCCTGGCAGGGTCTTGAGCTCGTCCTTGCTGGCGCTGTTGAGGTCCAATCGCTTCTCTTTTGGCGGCACAGGCCGCTTCGCCCGAGGGCTTGAGCCCTTGCGCTTGACCGCGGCCGCCTTGGGTTTTGGGTCCATGGCCTGCCCAGGCTCGGGTGCCTGGCCCTGCAGGCCCGTGGCGAGCGCCAGAAGGGCGATCAAGCGGAACACCGATGGGGGGACAAGGCGAGTCATGGTAGGCCTCCATCAACAAGGTTAAGGGAAATCGGATGCAGCAAAACAGGATAGGTGACCCAGGAAAACCTGACCCGGATCCAAACAGGCATCCGGGCCAGGTTTCTTGCGGGTCCAGCAGCCCGGTGGGCTGGGTCCAGCCCACCGGGAGTCTCGATCACTTGAAGGTCATGTGGACCTTGCTGATATCGGCCGTCTTGCCGCTGCCGTGGCAGATCATGCACTGCTCGACCTTGGTGAAGGCCGTGCTGCGCGCCTCGTAGAAGGCACCACCGTTGCCGGTCATGTGGGCAATGGCGATCTTGCTGTCGTGGCAGGAGGAGCAGGAGGAGGTGATGGGTGAGTTGACAAGAGTAGTAGCCTCAGCCGGTGTGGTGACACCCGTGGTGGCGCTGAACCTGAAGCCGCTACCGTAGGCGGTGCCGGCGGTCACGAAGGGGGACCAGTAGGTGCCCGGCAGGGTCTCGTCGCCCGTCACGATCACATTGACAGGGTTCGGGACGGTTCCGGTTGCCACGGTCGTCCACAGCAGGTTGGGGACGGCACTGGCATTGGCGCTCTGACCGAAGTCATAGGAGCCGGGGACATGGCAGGCCTCGCAGTTATTGAGGATGCCGGGGTAACCGATCTTCCAATAGGCATCGCCAGCGCCCGCTTCCCAGGAGAATTTGTTCTCCCGCTTGTCCGCACTGTGGATGGCGTGGACGGCGTCCTTGATGTTCACGCCCCAGCCACTGTTCACGCGGTTGACATTGTGGCAGAAGGTGCAGGCGGTGGCCTCGTTGCGCTCGCCGGCATGGAACACATGATCGGTGAACACGCCCAGTTTCCCGTGGCAGTCGTTGCACTTGGAAGTGGCGACGATGGCACGGCGGGCAGTGTTGCCGGTGACGGTGGCCACCTTGATGACATTGGGAGCAGGCACGCTGACGCCGCCCACCTTGGTGGCCGCATCATAGGGATAGCCAGAGACATTGGTCTGGGTCAGGGGCTGGCTGTTGAAGCCGCCGTACTGGAAGCCGATGCCGCCCGTGATATGGGTCGCACCGGCGGGCACCGTGGCGGCGCCAAGGGTGATGGTGTAGTAGCCGCTGGCATCCGGCCCCGCGAAGGTGGCACCGGTGACGGAGCCGTTCCAGACGCTGCGGATGGCGGCACTGGTGGTGGCGTTGAAATCCTCAGGAGCGGCGATGCCGTCCTGGGGAACACCGAAGGCCAGGTAGACCTGGGGGCCGCCCACATAGTTGTCCATCAGCTCGGTGACGCCCGCGCCGAAAGTATTGAAGACCACGGGAGCGCCGTCCCGGAGGAAGCGGAAGGTGAACACGGGGTGCTGGGTGGCATCCAGGGTCACGGACTTCAGGTCCCAGGTGTTGATCGTGGCACCCAGGGGCAGGTGGTCCGTGAAGGCCGTCACCGTGGACCCGTTGGTGTGCGAGGATGCGCTGAAGCCTGCATTGGGAGCCACAGCCGGAAGGTGGTTGAGCTTGATCACATCAGCGGGGTGGCAGACGCTGCACTGCTGGTTGTTGATGGCGGGGCCACCGAGGTGGTTGGCACCCGTTGCCCAGTTGATGGCGTCGTGGCAGCCGCCGCAGGCCATCATGTTGGGCTTGTTGAACCAGTTGTCGCCCTGGGGCGTGGCCGGGTTGGAGGCCGTGTGGCACTTCACGCAGTTGCGCTGGTCCTGGGGATAGGTGTGCTCGTTGACGGGAATACCCCAGACTTCCGTACCAGCCGTCTGCAGGTTTTCGCCCATGTGGATGCGGTGGATGAAAT